>JBIPOM010000279.1:0-2957 GCA_044379175.1 Flavobacterium sp.
GATAGTGATTTTTGCATACCTGAGCTCGACAATGCGCAATCGAATCATTAAGAGACGTGCAGCAAAGGGTAAAACTGGTGAATCGCCTAAGTTTGAAAAAGCAGTCCGAATGTTCGATAAGTATGGGATCTATGGCATGGCGATAGCTGCTCCAGCGCTAATCGGCACTCAGATTGCCGCCATGGCTTCTGTTGCAGCAGGGGTTAAACCATTTCGAGCATCAACGCTCATTATTGCGAGCACCTTTATTTGGTCTGCTGGTATCGCAATCGCAATGGTTGCCTTTGACGTAAGGCTAGATCTTTCCTAGTTGTTTCTAATGTCTAGCGACTTTATGGGCAAGCATGTGGGCAAAACACGAAATATCCATTTAATTACTTGCTCTTGAACGGTGTCCGGCTTACAGACCGACTCGTCTAATTTTCAACGCGGATTGCTAAAGTTCAATTATGGAATTACCTGACGCAATTGCAGAATACAAAAATGCGACCGATGCCTTTATTGCTGTCGCGGCTGAGTTAACCGAAATTGAGTTAGATAAGCCTCAAAATGGCTCATGGAATGCCAGACAAGTTGTCCATCACGTTGCTGACAGTGAGGCTCAGTCGTACGCGAGACTTCGTCGTCTGATTGCTGAGCCTGGTACTCAAATCCAGAGCTATGACGAAGCTGGATGGGGAGAGAATGAAACATTGGGATACAAAGTTCTTCCAGTTGAAATTTCACTCGCAGTTTTTCGTGCCGTACGCGCTTCGTCTCTAGAAATACTTAAGAGACTCACGGAGGAGCAACTCGAAAACTCAGGCATTCACACAGAGTCAGGTAAGTACACGTTGGAGACCTGGCTTAAGACCTACATCAACCATCCCATTGAGCACGCGGAACAAATTCGCATAGGACTGAAGAATTAAAGAAACAAAGGCTCTTTTGTCATTATCATCATCCGGCTTACAGACCGACTCGTCTACGCTTTTGCTATTTGACGTTAAGTGATGGCGCAGATTTGTGTAACTTAACTAATAGACTTTGTGTACGATATCATTTATCAACAAATGTTAGGAGCAATTCAAATGAAAGACGGACCAGCCCGATTACTAGCTGAATTCCTTGGCGTTTTCTTTCTCTGCCTGTTTGGCATTGGAGCAATCATGAACGGTGCAGATCTAACTGGGGTTGCGTTAGCACATGGTCTAGCTATCTTTGTAGCTATTTGCGCCTTCGCCCATGTATCTGGCGCTCACTTTAACCCCGCAGTTACTGTGGCTCTGGCTGCAACTAAGAGAATCGCTCCTACCGATGCATTTATGTACGTCCTCGCCCAACTCGGAGGTGCGGTTGCAGCAGCGGCACTTCTCAAATCAGCATTTGGCACATTGGGTGGTGTTCCAAGTCTTGGTGAAGGAATCACGGTAAGCACAGGTATTTTGATTGAAGCTGTAGCTACTTTTATTCTGATGATCGTTATTATGGGCGTTGCTGTCGACTCTCGTGGCACTTTTTCCATTATCGCTGGCCTACCGATAGGCATGGCAATTGCTGGAGACATTTTCTTTGCTGGTCCAGCTACCGGCGCTGCAATGAATCCAGCTCGTTGGTTTGGGCCAGCTGCCGTAACAGGTGACATGGGGTCTGCGTTGATTTATTTGATTGGACCAATTTTTGGCGCGCTGGTTGCAGTGTTTGTTTATGACTTTGTCATGAAACCATCGAAGTCCTCATAGTCCTATTCGCAAAGACATTTAGGGTCGCAAACCCTGGGCAGTAGTATTTTATTTGGCCCAGATTTTGTGCTAGTTCAAGCAATGGCCCGCAAGTGCCAAAAACTGAAAACACTTTTGCCTTGCATCCAACTTGGGCTGATAAGTGCATACTTAAGTCATGACTAAATACACCGCAGGCCGTGGGCTTGGAATCATGTTGCTCGTTGCCGGCTTTGCACACTTTGCTGCCCCAGCTGGGTTCGACAAAATCATTCCGCCAGTGCTGCCATTTGAACCAAGATTTTGGACTTATCTAAGTGGTGCAGCCGAATTAACAATTGGCCTCATGATGTTTGCCCCGATGTCAAAGACTTTGTTTGGTAAGCCAATTAGGCAATTGGGTGTTTGGGCAGCCTTTGCGTTGTTCGTGTTGGTGTTCCCGGCAAATATTTATATGGCAATTGACTGGATGGATCACGAAATGCCAGATCCACTTATTGCCTTTGCGCGACTACCGTTGCAGTTCGGTCTGTTCTATTGGTGCTGGGCCTTGAATAAAGACATGAACAGGGAATTAGCTAAAGCAATCTAGCTTTCCAAAATCACAAAGATCTTTCGAGTTCCTGGTTCTTGGGTCCAATTCACCGGAGTGCCTCGCTTGATTCCAAAGACATCACCAGTTGTGAAAACTTCAGGAGATTTGCCGGTCTCGGTCAGCGTGATCTTGCCCGCAAGTACAACGCAGACTTCATCCATTGGGTATTCGTCAAAGTCCTGGGAATGTGGATCAGCAGACCAGATACCAGCAAAGAATTTTTCATTCTCACCTAAGAATGGCGTGACGCAGTATTCGCCCGGGGAGTCTGGGTCTGCAGGTAACTCTGCATTGGTGTCTATGCGGACAATGTTGCTCATGATTAGCCTTTCAGCGGGTTTTAACAATGCTACCTAGCAGACTAATTTCAATAGGCTAGGGCTGTGCCAAAGCTGAATCAATTCATTGCTCTCGGGGATTCCTTAACTGAAGGCCTGTCAGATAAGTATCCAGACGGTAGTTACCGAGGCTGGGCTGATCGAGTTGCCGATGAGATGTCAAAGCAAGATTTAGATTTTCGTTATGCAAATTTGGCCGTTCGAGGAAAGCTAATCGAGCAAGTAGTTGCCGACCAACTGCAGGTCGCATTGCCGTGGATGCAGCAGATACAGACATTGGTTACCTTCCACGCCGGAGCGAACAATGTCCTTCGCCCCAAATTT
>JBIPOM010000074.1:0-10985 GCA_044379175.1 Flavobacterium sp.
TTAAAATTACACATTATGATTTATAAGTTTAGAGCCATTTTAGACAATGAAGAAGATATCTTTAGAGACATTGCTATAGATTCAAAAGACAGTTTAGAAGATTTACACAATGCACTTGTAAATGCCTTTGGCTTTGACGGCACAGAAGTCGGGGCTTTTTACACTTGTGGGGACGACTGGGCTTGGCATGAAGAAGATGGAATTCCTATGTTTGACACCGGAGATATTCCAGGAGAAATAAAAACTATGGCCGAATATAAATTAGACGATTTGGTTCACGAACAAAACACTAAATTAGTATACGTGTATGATTTATTTTCCATGTGGACCTTTTTTGTAGAATTAGCCGCAATGGAAAAAAATATTGAAGGTGTAGATTATCCAGCTTTACTGTTTTCTCATGGGGTTTTACCAGACGAAGCCACTACAAGTGGTTTTAGAGGAGGTGATTTGGAAAATGAAGATTTATTTAATGAGTTTGAAGATGATTTAGACGAAGATGATTTAGATGCTTATGGTGATTCTGAATCATACGAAGATCAAGGCTTTGAGGAAAACTGGAATTAGTTTTTTTAAGTAGCTAAGTTTCATAGTAACTAAGAAAAACCCTCGAAAAAACATTTTATCTTATAAAAATATACGCCATATAAAATTTAAAACAAAATGAGCAACTTTAGGAATCTTCTTATTTGGCAAAAATCAAAGGTTTTGGTTACTAAAATATACACAGTAACAAATAACTTTCCAAAAGAAGAAGTTTTTGGATTAACATCACAAATAAAAAGAAGTGCAATTTCAATTCCAAGTAATATTGCTGAAGGATTAGGAAGAGAAAGTAGCAAAGAGTTTTTGCGTTTTCTAAAAATATCAATTGGTTCATTATTTGAATTACAAACACAATTAGAAATAGCAAAAAACATAATTTATTTAGACGAAGAAACTTTTAACAACTTGTATGAAGATACCAGAGAGTTAGAAAGAATGATAGTCTCATTTACAAACAAAATTAAAAACAACTAAGAAACTTAGCATCTCAGCTACTTAGCAACTTATAAAAAATGATAAACCTATTTAATACACACGTTGAAAATCTTTCCATACACCGAGTAGGAAACAAACAAAAAGAAGAACAAATTTTTCTTTCTGAAAATTCCTATACCTTGAATGATGAAATTATGCCCATTCTTAAAGAATATTTTTTTAAAGCATTTCGAGAAAAGGAAGAAAACTACTATCAATTTGCACATGATGTTGATTTAGAATACAATGAAATGTTCAATTTGGCTACGGAAATTTTTAACAACCCGAATGAAATACATACTATTTCAAAAAAAATTACCCAACATTTGTTTGAACAATCTAATCACCCGCACATTAAAAGTGGCGAGGTCTATATTACTTATTTAACTAATGTTTCTATCGATAATAACGTAGTTGATGCCATTGGCGTTTTTAAAAGTGAAATAAAAACCGATTTTTTACAGTTTAATGAAAGTGGAAGTAACTTAGAAATGATTTTACAGGAGGGTATCAACTTAAATAAGTTAGACAAAGGTTGCCTTATTTTTAACTACAAAAAAGAAGAAGGCTACAAAATTCTAACGGTAGATAGTAACCGTTACGATGCACGTTACTGGTTAGAACATTTTTTAAGTGTGGATGTTTTCCAAGACGAAACATTTATGACCAAAAAATACCTACAATTTTGCAAAGATTTTGCAAAAGAAGTAGTTCTGCCTGCAGAAGATAAGAAAGAAGAAGTTTTATTTATGAATCGAGCTGTAAATCATTTTGCGAAAAATGACGAATTCGAAGAAACTGCTTTTTTAAATGATGTAATTAACAACCCCGATTTGATTCCAGAATTTAGAAACTATAAAGTTGATAAAGGTGCCAAATACAGCATTGAAGATGTATCAAATTTTCCAATTGCCAACGCTGCAGTTACTGATGTACGTAGAAAATTAAAAAACGTAATTGAATTAGACACCCACATACAAATAAAGTTAGATTTCATTAACCCAGAAAGTGCAGAAAAGTTTGTTGAAAAAGGATGGGACGAAGAAAAACAAATGTATTACTACTTGGTGTATTTTAATAAAGAAAACAAATCTTAATTATATAAACAAAAAAAGAGTTGCTTGAAATGAATGTTATAAATTAATTTCCGTTACTGTACTTTCTATTTGGGAAATGGAAGTATATAAAATCAGGAACTTTATAACTTATTTGTTGATTGAACCACACAAAATATAAATTATAAAAAAAAGAGGGTGTTTATAAACACCCTCCTTTTTTATTTTAAAAAATTATCGAATTAATTTTTTATATTTTATTCTAGTAGGCGTTACATCTTTTCCTAATCGTTTGCGCTTGTTTTCTTCGTATTCTGTAAAACTTCCTTCAAAACTGTATACTTGTGACTCGCCTTCAAAAGCTAAAATATGCGTACATACACGGTCTAAAAACCATCTGTCGTGCGAAATAATAACCGCACAACCTGCAAAGTTTTCTAAACCTTCTTCTAAAGCACGAAGTGTGTTAACATCTAAATCATTCGTTGGCTCATCTAAAAGCAATACATTTCCTTCTTCTTTTAATGTCATAGCCAAATGCAGACGGTTTCTTTCTCCACCAGATAATGTAGACACTTTTTTGTTTTGATCACTTCCACCAAAATTAAAACGAGACAAATAAGCACGTGAGTTAACTTGACGACCACCCATCATTATTAATTCTTGTCCATCACAGAAGTTTTCCCAAAGCGTTTTATTCACATCAATATTAGAGTGCGATTGATCCACATAAGCAATTTTTACCGTTTCACCGATATCAAAAGTTCCAGCATCGGCTTTTTGTTCGCCCATAATCATTTTGAAAATGGTAGATTTACCTGCTCCATTCGGACCGATAATTCCAACAATTCCAGCTTGTGGCAATACAAAATTTAAATCATCGTATAATAATTTATCACCAAATGCTTTTGCCACATTTTTAGCTTCAATTACATTGGTTCCTAAACGAGGTCCATTAGGAATGTAGATTTCTAATTTCTCGTCTAATTCTTTTTGATCTTCGTTTAATAATTTATCGTAATTCTGTAAACGTGCTTTTTGCTTGGTTTGACGACCTTTTGCTCCTTGACGCACCCAATCCAATTCGCGTTCTAAATTTTTTCTTCTTTTAGAAGCTACTTTTTCTTCTTGTGCCATTCTGTTAGATTTTTGTTCTAACCAAGACGAATAATTTCCTTTCCATGGAATCCCTTCTCCTCTATCTAATTCTAAAATCCAACCGGCAACATTATCTAAGAAATACCTATCGTGCGTAACAGCAATTACCGTTCCTGAATATTGTGCTAAATGCTGTTCTAACCAAAGTACCGATTCGGCATCTAAGTGGTTGGTTGGCTCATCTAATAATAAAACATCTGGTTGTTGTAATAACAAACGACATAACGCTACACGACGTTTTTCACCACCAGACAAGACATGAATAGGCGTTTCAGGATCTGGAGTACGAAGCGCATCCATTGCAATTTCTAATTTGGTATCAATTTCCCAAGCCCCACAAGCATCTATCTTATCTTGTAATTCTGCTTGACGATCCATAAGTTTCTCCATTTTTTCAGGATTCTCATAGACTTCAGGTAAACCAAAATCGTCATTAATTTTATTAAATTCAGCTAATAATTGAAACGTTTCAGCAGCACCTTCACGAACAATATCGATAACTGTTTTGGTTTCGTCTAAAACTGGCTCTTGCTCTAAATAACCAACTGTATAGCCCGGTTGAAAAACTACATCGCCTTGATAATTTTTATCAATTCCTGCAATAATTTTTAATAAAGAGGATTTTCCTGAACCATTTAGTCCTAAAATTCCAATTTTAGCTCCGTAAAAGAAACTTAAATAGATGTTTTTTAATACTTGCTTATCGGCACCTGGATAACTTTTACTCAATTTTTGCATTGAGAAAATTACTTTCTTATCGTCTGACATATTTTTTTTGTTTGTTGTTTTTTGTTTGTTGGTTGGAATTTGGAATTTGGAATTTGGAATTTACTAAAAGTAATTACATTCTTCCTTTTAATGCATTGAAAACCCATGCATTAGCAAAAAAACCAACACCTACCGCTGCAAATCCCCAGCCTGCAACATCATCATATCTATAAATGGCCAATCCTAAGATAAGTAAACCCATTATAATCATAATGCCTGTTGCCCATGCTAAAACTGTATTTTTATTCATTTTTTTGTATTTAAATCGATTTTGAAATGCAAATATCGTGATTATTTACAATTTTTAAAACTATATCTCTTTATTTAATTAATTGAAAATTTTGTAAACCAACTCTTTTAGCATATCCGCTTCTTTCATCGATCCTGAACCTACACCTTTGCTTTTCAAATCAATATCGCGAATGATTTCAATAATTTGACTCACTTTTCGCATGGGATAATTTTTACTTGCAGTAGCATATTCATCCATAAAAAATGGATTGACTCCCAACGCTTTTGCCGCATTGAATTTTGATTTGTCTTTTAATCCATGATATTGCAATAATTGAGAAAAAAAAGCAAACATTTGACCGCTAATGACAACTATTGGATTGTCTTTCGGATTTAAAGCGAAATAATGAATAATGGTATAGGCTTTCTGTTGATTTCTGGTGGCTATGGCCGATTTTAACTCAAACACATTATAATCTTTACTAAAACCTATGTTTTCCTCAATATTTTTTGGTGTAAAAACATGACCCACAGGAAAAACAATTTTTAACTTTTCAAGTTCGTTATTGATTTTAGATAAATCAGTACCTAAAAATTCGGATAAGATAGCAGCTGCTTTGGGTTCAATTCCGTAATTCTGACCTTTTAAAACCTTAATAATCCAATCTGGCACCTGATTGTCGTATAATTTTTTACTTTCAAACCAAACCCCTTTGTCCTTTATGGTTTTAAATATTTTTTTTCTTCCATCAGGTTTGTCTCTATAAGCAAAAACTAAAATAGTAGTAAGTTGCGGATTCACGGCATACGACTCAAATTTATCAAACGTTTTAGCTAAATTTTGCGCTTCTTTCACAATAACCACCTGATAATCTGCCATCATTGGAAAGCGTTTTGCCGTGGATACAATTTCTTCTACAGAAGTATCTCTTCCATACAAAACCACTTGATTAAAAGATTTCTCATCTTCAGTGAGGACGGAATTTTCAATTAAATCTGAAATTCTATCTATATAATACGTTTCTTCACCACATAAAAAATAAATAGGTTTGTAATTTTTAGATTTAATATCGTTTACTATTTTAATAACGTCTGTCATATTGGTTTTTTGTTTTTGGTTTATGGTTTATTGTTTATGGTATATGGTTAAACTTCAAACCTTTAATATCAGAATTATTTAAATACTTCATAAATGCGCCTATCTTGTTTTTTACAAGTTCTATTTTTTCAGAGGTTATTCGAAATTGTTCTTCAGAAATTATATTTTTATCCAAAGATCGATACAATTGAGATTTTAATTCGCCACATGAACCTTTTGAATAACTAAGAAAATTAATAAATTCTCTGTTTCCATTTCTTTCAAAACCCTCTGAAATGTTATCCATAATTGAGCCAGAACTTCTGTCCATTTGGTCTTTTAACGCATATCTTTTTCCCAAACTTGTCGTTTCAAATAAGATTTCAATATCTTTACAAATATCACGTGAAACATTCCAAATTTCTAAATCCTCAAATTTTTCTATTTTTGCCATACAAAAACAAACTATAAACAGCAAACTATAAACATTGAACAAGCTAAACTTTCCCACCTATTCTTTTCGTTTCAAAAATAGTGAAAATAAAGTTGCTATTTTTGATGAAATTAGAAAAAAATTTGTGATACTAACTCCAGAAGAATGGGTTAGGCAACATACGATTCAGTATTTAATACAAGAATGCAGTTATCCTAAATCGCTTATAAACGTTGAAAAACAAGTAAAAATCAACGGAATGAGCAAACGATATGATATTGTGATTTTCAATTCGGATGGTAGTATTTTCTTGGTGGTAGAGTGCAAACAACCTGATGTAATGATTTCTCAAAACACTTTTGATCAAATTGCAAGATATAATTTTACGCTGAAAGCGACTTATTTAATGGTTACAAACGGAATAAATCATTATTTTTGTCAAATGGATTTTGAAAACGAAAAATATACTTTTTTAAAAGAGCTGCCTAACTATAATCTAAAAATCCAATAATCTAAGTAGTCTGAATGAAAACAGCCGTAGTCATATTAAATTGGAATGGTGCTAAATTATTGAAACAATTTTTGCCATCCATAATTCAGTTTTCGGAAAATGCTACTATTTATGTGGCGGATAATGCCTCTACGGATACTTCTATTGCCGTATTGAAAACCGAATTTCCCACCATAAAAATTATTGAAAATTCAGGTAATTTTGGTTTTGCAAAAGGATATAACGAAGCACTAAAACTTGTAGAAGAACCTTATTATGCGTTAGTGAATTCGGATATTGAAGTTACTGAAAATTGGCTGAAACCCATTGAAACTATTTTTGATAACGAACCAACAACAGCCATTATTCAACCTAAACTTTTAGACTTCAAAAAGAAAACACACTTTGAATACGCTGGTGCAGCTGGTGGTTTTATAGATAAATTTGGTTTTCCGTTTTGCAGAGGTCGAATTTTTGACACAATAGAAGAAGATTTGGGTCAATATAACGAACCAACCGAGCTGTTTTGGGCAACAGGCGCTTGTTTTTTTATCCGAAAAGAAGTGTTTAGAAACCTACAAGGTTTTGATGGTGATTTTTTTGCCCATCAAGAAGAAATCGATTTGTGTTGGCGTGCTAATAATGAAGGACATACCATAAAATACTGTTCAACTTCGGTAGTATATCATGTAGGTGGTGCGACATTGAACGAAGCCAATCCAATGAAAACATTTTTAAATTTCAGAAATTCGTTATTGATGTTAGCCAAAAATCTTCCAAAAGAAAAAATAATTCCAATTATTTTTATTCGTTTGTGTTTCGATGGAATAGCTGGAATTCGATTTCTGTTTCAAGGAAAAATTAAACATACTTTTGCCGTTTTAAAAGCCCATTTTTATTTTTATCACCTTGTAAGCACTACCCTAAAAAAAAGAAATCACACACAAAAAGCCAATTATTATCATACCAAATCTATAGTTTGGAGCTATTTTGTTCAGAAAAAGAAAACTTTTAATAGAATATAGAATTTAGAATATAGACTTTGAACGTTTGATTTTGGACTTTCGACTTATGGATAATGCTAAAAAAAACATAATTTTTGCGGCACAACCTATTTTGGCACGATTTTTTATGTTAATTTTTATACATTTACAAAATTAATTAAACACCTTTTTTTCTATGAAAAAATTACTGATTTTACTAGCAATTGTTCCTTTTTTACTTACATCGTGTGTATCTAAAAAGAAATATTCTATGTTGGAAGCGCGAGAAAAAACAACTCAAGATTTACTTAATTCCGCTACTGTGAAATTAAATGTTTGTTTGTCTGACAAAGAACTATTAAATGCTGAAAAGAACAATTTGGCTTCTCAATTAGAGTATCTAAAGAAAACAAACTCCGATTTAATGGTGATGTCTAAAGACATGGCGATTTTAACCGCAAAAGGTTCGGAAAATTTAGAAAAATCGTTAGAAAGTTTGAAAGAAAAAGATTTAAAAATTACCCGATTACAAGATGCTTTAACTAAAAAAGACAGTGTTACCCTAGCCTTAGTAACTAGCTTTAAGCGCGAAGTTGGAATAGACGATCCAGATATTAACATTAATGTAGAAAAAGGCGTTGTAATGATTTCTATTGCCGATAATTTATTATTCAAATCGGGAAGTTATGAAGTCAACGCAAAAGCAAAAAGTGTTTTGGCTAAAGTGGCAAAAGTCATAAATAGCAAACCTGATTTTGAATGTATGGTGGAAGGACATACAGACAATGTTCCATTTAAAAGTGATGTTTTAGTTGATAATTGGGATTTATCTGTTAAACGTGCCACAGCTATTGTTCGTGTGTTGCAAAACGATTTAGACGTGAATCCAAAACAATTAATTCCTGCTGGAAGAAGTGCTTATGTACCTTTAGTTGAAAACGATTCTGCCAGCAACAAAGCAAAAAATCGTAGAACCCGCATTATCATTATGCCAAAAATTGACCAGTTTTACGAAATGATTGAAAAAGAAATGAAAAACTTAGGAAAGTAATTTCCAAAACACATACACTAAAAAGCGACCAATTGGTCGCTTTTTTTGTTTTATATCATTTTTATAAATTACAAACTACAAATTCCAAATTCCAAACTACAAATTCCAAACTACAAATTCCAAATTCCAAATTCCAAATTCCAAAGTACAAATTCCAAAGTACAAATTCCAAAGTACAAATTCCAAACTACAAATTCCAAACTACAAATTCCAAACTACAAATTCCAAATTCCAAATTTCAAAAACGAATTACGATTTACGAAAACGAAAAACGAACATCGAACATCGAACATCGAACAACGAAATCAAAGTATTCTCCTCTTTCTTGAAAAGTTTCCGCAATAATCGATAGTGAATGCCATTTATCGATAACGGTCTTACTTTTTAATGCTCTAATTTTATGAAATAAATTAAAAAAGCTATTGGTAAGATAGATTTTGATAGTTGGCTGATTAAATACTTAATTAAAATTATTTAAAGTAAACAAATAAATTTATGAAAAGTGAATGGATTGCGAATTACGAAAGCAACGAAATTAAAATAACAAATAGTTGGTTTACAGGCGAAAAATTATTTGTTAACAATGAAAAGTTTTATAAAAAATAAAATTCACGTTTGTAAGACATATACATCCAAAATTGGGTAGCTATATTTGATTTTAATTGATATTTATACAAGTTGTGGGCAATTTTACCGAACCGAGCATTAAAAAGAAACTAATTAATAAAACAAGTAAATGAATGTAAAGAAATATCTTTTAATTTTAATTCCATTGCTTATTGGATATTTAGCTGGAATTTATTTTCCTATTGGAATTTTAAAACCAAGCTATCCAGAAACGGATATATTAAACAAATCTGAATATTATAGATTTATTGTTTCAATAATAGCGGCATTTATAACATTTAGTGCTGTTTTAGTAGCTCTATTCAAAGATGATTTAAGAGAATACTGGAAAAGACCAATTTTAATTTTTTCTGAACCTCTCCAAATGATAATTGAAGAATTAAATACCAATTCAGAATCAGGTTCATCGAATGACAATTTAGTTGCAAACAAATATATTTCAAGAATGGAAATAAAGAATAATGGAAATTTGCCATCCATAAATACTGAAATATTTCTTGAAAAATTAGAGTTTAAAGAAAAGGATACTACAATTTTGCAGAATATTGAATGTTATGGAAAACCTCTAGAATGGAATGGTACAGAGGCAACTTCAATGATTTTACCTGTAGGCGCAAAAAAACTAATTGACATCGTAGTTATTACTGCATCTGAAAAAGTTTCAAAACCTGACTCGCAGACAACAAAAAATCCATCAAAAATTTACATTGGTGGAATACAAACAAATAAAGACCAAAATAAAGGAACTTGGTATGCAACTTTTGGACTCTACGCTCAAAATCATAAGCCAATATCATTTAAAATTGAAATGGAATGGAATGGAATTTGGAAACCAAGGCTAACAGAATTTAAAACTCAATACCAAATTAAAAAAGTTAACTAGAAATGAAAAAAGTATATCTTATACAGTATAACATATCAGATAACCTAATATTTGAATCCAGAGTTAAATCTTTGGGTGATTGGGTTAAATATTTCTCTGATAATTGGCTAGTTGCTAGTGAATTATCAGCATTAGAAATTTCTGAAAAATTAACGGAAGGTTATGAAAATAAAAGCATACTTGTTATTGAATTATCAACATCAAATTATTATGGTAGAATGAATACAAAAGTTTGGGAGTTTTTAAAAACACATAAGAAAAAATAAAAACTACCTACAAAAGCAGTTTGCAAAAATGGCGGGTTAAGTAATAAAATGAAAAATCCGTTTTCAAAAGCAACCACTTCATGAATCTGCAAAACGTTAGTTAGCGGTAATACCGAACATCACGTAGTAAAAATTCCTTATAAATATTTAATTAATAAAAATTAAAATTATGTCTAAAGTTTCAAAAGAAGTATTAGGGAAAATTTATGGAAAAATTAAAATCGTTGATCATTTTGCTGATTACAAGGTTCAAGTTGTTGAACATTTTCCTGATTTGAAAGTCAAAGTTGTGGAGCATTTTCCAAATTCTGCTGGAAAATGGCAATTTGTAGAGCATTTTCCTGATTTTAAAATCCAAATAGTCGAACACTTTCCTGATTTTAAAATTCAATACGTTGAACATTTTCCTGGAGTAAAATAAAATATTAAACATAAAAACTGAAAGATTACTTTGAAGAATATTTCAAAAGAGAAAATGAAAGTTTGAATGAAGCAATCAAAAAACCAACTGCGCAAAGCCTCCCGACTTTGAAGTAAAATAAAAAGATGAAACAAGAACAATAAAAATAGAAAGTTTAAAATATGCCGCAAAGTCTCGACTTTGCGGAGCGGGAGTTTGTTGGCTTATATACAAGTTGTGCGTAATTAAAAATAGTTAAAAATGAGATTTTCCGAAAGAATAGGTAAAAAAAAAGTAAAGGTTGAAATCCAAATTGATTCAATGGATACAGATTTGAAAAATGGTTTATGGAGCATTATAAGTATCTACTTCATTGATTTAATGTGTTACAATGTGTGGCTTTCTGACTCAGTATATGAAAATACAGTTAAAGCAATTTGGTTTTCATTTTTTAAAGAACCTATTGACGAAGTTCCATTGAAAACAGAAACCATAAAAAATCAATTTCGTAAAAGGTTTTTTTCATGGGATTATTTAGAAAT
>JBIPOM010000223.1:0-2904 GCA_044379175.1 Flavobacterium sp.
TTCCGAAATAAAATTCTAAAATTTTAATTCTAAAAATATAATCATACTTGGTTCTTAAAACTTCTGATTGCGCATTTACAAATGCAGTTTGAGATTGATTAAAATCAAAAACATTCATCATGCCGATTTCATATCTATCCTTCGCATATTGTAGGGCTAACTCTCGTGCTTTCACTATTTGTAATGCAGCCTCGTAACTTTCTTTTGCCGCTTTTGTATCTGTATATGCGGTAAAAACATTGCGTTCGATATCTAATTCTTGTTGGTTTTTAGCTAAAACACTTCTTGCTAAAGCAACTTTAGATCTAGCTACATTGTTTTTAACTGCGAAACCGTTAAATATTGGAATATTTAAAGATAAACCAAAATTCTGACCTTTGTTAGTATTAAATTGATCAAAAAGTGGTCTAGCATTTGTTTCAAAAGGAATTCCATTTATTAATTCAAAACCGTTAGAATTTGAAGCTCTTGTGTTAAAACCATAAAACGCACTTAAAGAGGGTAAATAAGCACCTTTTGCAATGGAAATATCTTTTTCTGCGATAGCTAGGTTTGTTTCTGCAATTTTCAATTCTACTCTATTTTCTTTCGCTTTGGCTATTACAGCCTCTGGCGTTTCATTTAAAATAGTAGACAATATAGAAGGTATATCATCTTCTGATATATCAAAATTTTGAAAATCTGAAATTTGCAATAACTGAGCCAAACTTAATTTAGATAACAATAATGCGTTTTCGGCTACAATAACACGTTGCTTTCCTGTAGCCATAGTAGCCTGAATATCAAGTAAATCACCTTTCGGAAGATTCCCAACATCAACTAATTCAGCAGTTCTGTCATATTGTTTGAGGTCTAATACTTGCTGTTGGTTTTGAACTTTTAAATTTTCTTTGTTAAACAAAATTTGCAAGTAGGCGTTTGCTACATTTAAAGCAATATCTTCTTGCATTTTAGTAACTTGATACTGAGAAGCAATTATAGCCAAATTAGCTCTTCTTAACTGATTAATATTTTGTAATCCATTAAATACATCGACATTTGCACTTAAATTAGCAGAAGTAAATTGTGTAGTTTGATTTTCTAATAATCCAGTTGTAATATTCTGATTTAAACCAATATTCCATGAATGAGAAGAAGAAGCATTTATATTTGGTAGAAAATTACCAATAGCATCTTTTTTTGCAATCGTGTTGATTTGAATATCTAACTCCGATTGTTTAATGGAAATGTTATTTTTTATTGCATGATTTATACATTCTTTTAATGTCCATTTTTTTTCTTGGGCATAAGAACTAAGGCTAACAAAAAATAAAATTACTAAGACGTGAATTGACTTCATTATTAATTATGTTTTTTCTATTTGACCAATATTTACAAAAAATGTTACACTTAATAATTAATATTTTACTTTTATACCAGAAATAATTTAAATAAAGAGAACAATATTGCTTTACTTTTTTTGTTTTCTTATAACACGTAGAACAGAATCATTGATTATGAAAATAAAAATTTTACTTATTTGCATTTTAAACTTAGGAATTTTTAGCTGCAGTTCTTCTAAAAAAATAGAAGCGCTAAAACCAGAACCAAGTAAGAATGCACCAATTGTATATAGCAGTAAAACCTCGCTAATTTCTATGCCTATGGAAGTGAGTATAAAGGAAGTGGAATATCAATTAAATAAAAACGTAAAAGGTTTAATTTATGCTGACACCATTTTAAATGACGACAAAACAGAAATGAAAATTTGGAAAACTTCTGATATTAAATTAGTAGAAAAAAACGGTGAAATAGTTTCCATTATTCCGTTAAAAATTTGGGCTAAAATAAAATACGGAACCGAATTTATGGGTTTAAACGACACTCGAGAAATAAATCTAAACGGAAGCATAGCCTTAAGTAGTAAAGCCAATTTCGCAAATTGGAAACTAAACACAAACTCTAAAATTGACAATTTTGAATGGAACGATAGCCCAAGTGTTTTAGTAGCTGGAAAAAATGTACCAATTACGTATATTATCAACCCGACATTATCTATATTTAAAGGGAAAGTGGCTAAAATGATTGATGAAGCGATAAATAAAAGTTGCGATTTTAAAATGCAAGTAATGCAAGTTTTAGAAACGCTTTCTGAACCATTTATGGCAAACGAAACGTATGAAACCTGGTTTAAATTGGTTCCAAATGAAATTTATAGCACAAATGCAGTTTTGAGTAATTCTAAAATCACTATGAATTTAGGACTAAAATGTCAGATGCAAACCCTAATTGGACAAAAACCAAAAAGTGGATTTGATAAGACAAAAATCATCTCAAAAGCCGTAAGTAAAATTCCATCCGATTTTAATGCTTCAATTGCTGCTGTTTCAACTTATGAAAGCGCGAGTAGAATTATGACTAAAAATTTTGCAGGACAAGAATTTGGCTCTGGAAAAAGAAAAATCACAGTTCAAAAAGTAACTTTATGGTATAAAGATGGAAAAATGATTATTGCTTTAGATTTGATAGGCTCGATAAATGGAACCATATATTTAGCTGGAATTCCAAAATACAATTCCGAATCGAAGGAAATTTATTTTGAAGAAATGGATTATGTTTTAAACACAAAAGGACTTTTAACAAAAACTGCTAATTGGTTGTTACAAAATATGATTTTAAAGAAAATTAAAGAAAATTGCAAGTATTCTATTCTACCTAATTTAGAAGAAGCAAAGAAAAATATGCTACCTTATTTAGCTAATTATTCACCAATGAAAGGTGTTTTTGTTAACGGAAAACTAAACGATTTTGCGTTTGAAAAAATGGAACTTACAGAAAATGGAATTGTAGCATTTATTACTTCAACTGGTTCTATGAAAATTACAATTGATGGTATGGAATAGGTATAGGCATTAGGCAAAATTA
>JBIPOM010000255.1:0-2894 GCA_044379175.1 Flavobacterium sp.
TACAAATCCATTTACTGCAACAGGTTTATTACCAAACACGTTATATAAATTTCAAGTTCGTTCAGTTTGTGCTTTTCCAAGTGATTGGTTTGGACCAAGAAGTTTTCAAACGGCATCTTTTGGAGATACGTGTGCAGGACCAATAGTAGTTGGAGCATTACCTTACCAAACAATTGATAATACCGCTAATTATATAGATTTATTTGATACTGCACAGCCCTTAACGTGTAGTGGAACAGCAACCAATTATATGGCAGGTAACGATGTTTTTTATTCTTACACTGCAACATTTACAGGTAATATTGCAATTTCTTTATCACCTACAAACGTAAGTTCAAGTATACATGTATACAGTGCTTGTCCAGGAACAGCTGGAGTCACTTGTATGGCGGGTGTTGCTAATACCACATCTGGAGTAAGAAACATAAATCCATTTGCAGTAGTTGCAGGAACTACCTATTATATTATAATATCCTCAAGTGCGGCACAGCAAACGGTTGGCTACACATTAACAATCCAACAAGTTTTTTGTAACCAACCCACTACATTAGCAGCGCCAATTACATCAAGCACAACTGCTAATTTAACATGGGCAGCCGACGCAAGTATTACCACTTGGCAGTATTCAGTTGGAGCAGCGCCATACGGTCTGCCTACAGGAACAACGTTTACTTCTACTACTTCAAACACAACAAATTCATTCACAGGAGTTTCAGGAGTTGCATATGAATATTATGTAAGAGCACAATGTAGTGATGGAAATTACAGCATTTGGGCAGGGCCATTTTTATTTACATTACCACAAGTAGCCACGCCGTTAAACTTTACAGACGGATTAGAAACCTTAACAGGTTGGACATTAAATAATGGAACACAATCTAACAAATGGGCAGTTGGTTCTGCAGTAAATAATGGAGGAACAAAATCGCTTTATATTACAGATACCAGTGGAGCTACAAATACATACAATAACACGGCTACTTCAGTAGTTCAAGCGTATAAAGATTTTGTAATTCCAGCAGGAGCTACACAATTGGATTTCACATTTGATTGGCGATCTGTTGGTGAAGTACAAGATTATATTCGTGTTTGGACAGTCCCTACGACATTCACACCTACAGCCGGAACACAAATTACAGCTGTGGCGAATAGCAGAATAAAAATAGGGCCTGATTTCACATCAATTCCAAACTTTATTACACAAAATTATACATTAAATGCTACACCTTATGCGGGTGGAAACATGCGTGTTGTTTTTGAATGGAGAAATAACAACACAGTTGGAAATCAACCACCAGCTGCAATTGATAATATAAAATTAGATTATGTTGCATGTCCTAAACCATTGACTGCAACTGTTTCTAATATCAATTATAACAATGCTCAAGTAAACTGGGCTAATGGCGCAACGGAAACCCAATGGGAAGTTTTAGTTGTACCTGCAGGTTCAGCAGCTCCAACAGCAGCTTCAGTTGGGGTTCTTGCTTCAACAAATCCATTTGTAGTCTCTGGATTAACTTCTGTAACTTGTTATGATGTGTATGTAAGAGCGGTTTGTTCTTCTACAGCTGTAAGTTTATGGTCGCCTGCTGCAAATTTCTGTACCACACCACATTTTTGTGCAGGAGATCATTTTTATGATATAGGTGGTGCTACAGGAAATTATACAAACGGTCAAACAAATGTACTTACTACTGTATGTCCTGATAATGCAGGTGACGTCGTTACAGTATTATTTAATTCATTTAATTTAGCTGCAGGGGATAATTTAGTAATTAGAAATGGAAATTTAATAACATCTCCAATTCTTGGCACGTATACTGGTACAACTTTACCACCATCATTTACTGCAACAACTGCAAGTGGATGTTTATCATTTGTATTTACTTCTAATGCTACTGTTGTTGCCGCAGGATGGGATGCTACAATATTTTGTACGCCACCAATTACTTGTCCGAAACCAACAACTTTAACAGCTACAAGTATTGGTACAACATCAGTACAATTTGGTTGGACTGAAGTCGGAACAGCAACACAATGGGAAATACTTGTTTTACCACTTGGTTCACCTGTACCTAATCCTGGAACACCAGGAACGTTAGTTACTACTAATCCATTTATTTGGACTTCGTTAACACCAGGTACTGGTTATACGTTCTTCGTAAGAGCAAAATGTTCGGGTACTGATTTTAGTTTTTATTCAAATGGTACTAATTTTTCTACTAAACCTTTAAATGATGAATGTGGTACAGCATTAACTGTACCTGTAAATTCAGACATGAACTGTACTTTAGTAACACCAGGAACAATAACTGGAGCCACTAATTCAGGATTACCTGCTTCAACATGTGGCGGAACAGCTGATGATGACACTTGGTTTACATTTACTGCGACTTCTAATGCACATATAATTAATTTTAATAATATTGTAGGCACAACTACCGACTTAAGTCACGCGGTTTATTCGGGCACTTGTGGCGCATTAACTTTGTTATATTGTGATGTAAATAATTTTAGTTTTAATAATACTTTTGTATTAGGACAAACCTACTATATTAGAGTTTGGTCAGCATTGACTACTGCAAATCAAACCGCTAGTTTTAATGTTTGTATTAATAAAGTTGGCCCTCCAATTCTTGCTGAAAACTCATCAACAACTGCTGCACCTACAACTTATACTGTACAACAGTTAGTAACAGATGTTTTGGTAACTTCACCTTGTGGAATTGTTTCAAATATTACTTTCTCTACAGGTACTAATTTTGGACAACCACAAAACGGTATTGGGTATTTCAATAAAAATGGTTCTTCATTTGGATTAGATGAAGGAATTATTTTAGCTACGCGTACTGCAAACACTTGTGACGGACCTAATGACGCTACATCTGAAGGGA
>JBIPOM010000224.1:0-2893 GCA_044379175.1 Flavobacterium sp.
CTTGTTTTCTAATTTCGCCTTCAAAAATATCATCAGAACCTTTAATGTATCCACCTGTATCAATTACAGAAAATTCTTTTCCATTCCACTCACTTTTTCCATAATTTCTATCACGCGTAACGCCACTTACAGAGTCTACGATGGCATCTCTACGTTGGATTAAACGATTAAAAAGCGTGGATTTTCCAACATTTGGTCTTCCTACTATGGCTACAATATTATTCATTATTCTTATATTTTGTGCAAAAGTACGTTTTTTTATTTTAGAAGCAGTCATTTTGAATTTCAAAACACTAACTGTCCCGCTTTTCGCGCTGCATGGTAGACTGCTTCAATCGGGGCTAAAATAGAACTGCTTTTTTCAAAACAACTTTTCTATTTACTCTTTACTAATTACTAATCACTATTTACTAGTCACTATTTTTGATTGTATCCAAATCTTCGTAATTGAAAGGCATTGTTTCGCCAATCTTTATTCACTTTTACGAAAATTTCAATGTGTATTTGTTTATCGAAAAACAATTCTAAATCGGCACGAGCCTGCATTCCTACTTTTTTTAGGGCTGCACCTTTGTGTCCGATAATAATTCCTTTCTGCGTATCGCGTTCTACCATAATAATAGAGCGAATTCTTATGATTTTTTCATCTTCTAAAAACTCCTCGGTTTCCACCTCAACTGCGTACGGAATTTCTTTATCGTAATTTAATAAAATCTTCTCACGAATTGTTTCATTTACAAAAAAACGTTCTGGTTTATCTGTTAATGCATCTTTAGGATAATAGGGTGGCGAAAGCGGTAATAAATCTACAATTCTATTTAATACTTCTTTTACATTAAAGTTTTCTAAAGCGGAAATTGGAAAAATTTCAGCATTTGAAACTTTTGCTTGCCAAGTTTGTACTTGTTCTTCTAATAATTCTTGATTGGATTTATCAATTTTATTTAACAAAAGTAACACTGGAATTTTAGCATGAATAATTTTATTGAAGAAGTCTTCGTCTTTTAATTCTTTTTCACCAATTTCAACCATATAGATTAAAATATCGGCATCAGAAAAAGCACTTTTAACAAAATCCATCATACTGGTTTGTAAATCGTAAGCGGGTTTGATAATACCTGGTGTATCCGAAAAGACGATTTGATAGTCCTCATCATTTACAATTCCGAAAATTCTATGACGTGTGGTTTGTGCCTTACTTGTGATGATAGACAACTTCTCGCCTACCATTGCATTCATTAATGTAGATTTTCCAACGTTTGGGTTTCCGATTATATTTACAAAACCTGCTTTATGCGACATATATTTTATTTTTTACAAAGGTACATAAAAAAGCCACTCGTTTTAGAATGGCTTCTTTTACAATATTATGTTAGTTAGTTATTCTGCTGCAACTAATTTACTTGCGCTACGGTAAGTGAATTCGTTATATATATGACGACGAGCAAAACGACCTGGTGATTCAGCGTTTACCATTTTCACATATGTGTTTCTTGGCACACCAAAGTATTCGAATTTACTTCCATCTGCAAAGCTAATATACAAAACACCTTTGTCCATATAAAAATCGGCAATTTGTGAAGTTGTAGTTGTAGCTAAGTATTCTGCCTTTACTTTCTCTCTTGTTTCTGGAGCGATACTTACTAAAAAGTGGTAGGCTTCAATAATATTTTTACTTCTTTCTTCAGCTGCTAAACGTTCAACTGGATCTGAAATAGTATCAGGATGATCTTCCTTCATACTATTTCTATATATTGTTTTTAATTCTTTTAATGTTGCATCTCTGGTAACATTAAGTAACTTTCTGTACCCAATAATTTTCTGTGTAGTCATAGATTTTCAAAATAAAAGTGCAAAAATAGTGATTTATTCTTTAATTAAGCAAGAAAAATTGAAACAACGCAAAAACTTAATCATTTGTTAATGAATTAATTGCAAAAAAATCGAAAAAGTGATGTTTGAAAACTATATAAACAAAATATAAATTACTAAAGATTAAATAAGTAATGCCAATAACGGATCGTTTTCATTCAAATACTCAAATTGAAATCCTTTGCTATTCATTTTAACTTTAATAGCTTGAATATTATTTTCATTTTTAACTTCTAAACCCACTACAACAGGTCCAACATCTCGATTGTTTTTTTTAATAAATTGAAAGTAGGTAATATCGTCTGATTCGGATAAAACTTCATTTACAAATTCGCGCAAAGCACCCGGTCTTTGAGGAAATTGAATCATAAAATAATGTTTCAAACCTTCATACATTAATGAGCGTTCTTTGATTTCTTCGGTACGTTCAATATCATTATTGCTTCCGCTAACAATACATACAACTTTTTTTCCTTTTATTTCATCGGCAATAAAATCTAAAGCCGCAATTGACAACGCACCAGCGGGTTCTACCACCATAGCTTCTTCGTTATACAATTGTAGAATAGTTGTACATACTTTACCTTCTGGCACCAAAATAATTTTATCTAATGTGTCTTTACAAACCTCGTATGTTTGTTTTCCTACTTTTTTTACTGCTGCACCATCAACAAATCGGTCTATTTTGTCCAAAAGAACAGGTTGTTCTAAATAAATAGCTTGTTGCATAGAAGGCGCACCTTCAGGCTCTATCCCAATAATTTTTGTTTTGGGACTTAATTTTTTAAATACTGTTGAAACACCAGCTGCCAATCCGCCGCCACCAATGGGTAATAAAAGAAAATCAATTTTAGAAACTTTTTCTGATAGAATTTCTAAACCAACCGTGCCTTGACCAGCAATTACCTCAACATCATCAAAAGGATGAATAAATTCCAATTGATTTTCATTTGAAAACAGCTTTGCCGCATAAAATGCATCATCAAAAGTGTCGCCAGTTAAAACAATTTCCACAAACGAT
>JBIPOM010000225.1:0-2892 GCA_044379175.1 Flavobacterium sp.
TGGAAGACACGCAAATAGAGTGAATAAAATTGCTTGTAAATAATATTTTTTTAACATTACTTTTTAAATTCCGCCAAAACTGACGGAATTTATATTTTATATTAGTTTTCACAATGACCACAATCCAATTCATACAAAATCAAACCAATATTGCCGTAAAAAGCATTGAAGCTACAATACAATTACTTTCGGAAGATTGCACGATTCCCTTTATTTCTCGTTATCGAAAAGACCAAACTGGAAATTTAGATGAGGTGCAAATTGAAACCATTTCAAAATTAAACAAGCAATTTATTGAAATTGTAAAACGAAAAGAAAGCATTTTAAAATCGATTGAAGAGCAAAACGCACTTTCGGCAGAATTGAAATCAAAAATCGAGAACAGTTTTGATTTACAAGAATTGGAAGATTTCTATTTGCCATATAAAAAGAAGAAAAAAACCAAAGCAGATACGGCGCGTGAAAATGGATTGGAACCATTAGCAAAAATAATTATGTCTCAACGAAACGATGACATTGAGTTTTTGGCATCGAAATATTTAAACGAAAAAGTTACCAATGAAGATGAAGCCCTTCAAGGCGCTCGAGATATAATTGCCGAATGGATAAACGAAAATATTTTCATTCGAAAATCGTTACGAAGAACCTTTCTGCGTAAAGCTGAAATTACCACTAAAGTAGTAAAAACTAAAAAAGATGACGAAGGCGCTCAAAAATTTAATCAATATTTTGATTGGTCTGAAAACATTACCAAAGCCCCATCACATCGATTATTAGCCATGTTACGTGCCGAAGCCGAAGGATTTATTAAGTTGAATGTAGGATTAAACGAGGAAGACACAGACGAAGTGATTCGTTTTATGGAAGACAACTTAGTCAAAACCAACAACGAAAGCGCCGAACAAATTGAAAAAGCGATAAAAGACAGTTATAAAAGATTGTTAGAACCCGCTATTTCAAACGAAACGTTACAAGAAGCCAAAACCAAAGCTGACATTAAAGCTATTGATGTTTTTGCTGAAAATTTACGTCAGTTGTTGTTGGCGCCACCATTAGGCGAAAAACGCATTTTAGCTATTGACCCAGGCTACAGAAGCGGCTGCAAATTAGTTTGTTTAGATGAAAAAGGTGATTTATTAAATAACGAAACGGTATATCCACACGCACCACAAAACGATAGCGCTATGGCGATGAAAAAAATCCGTTCGATGGTAAACGCGTATAATATTGAAGCGATTTCTATTGGTAACGGAACCGCATCTCGCGAAACTGAATTCTTTATTAAAAAAATTGCTTTTGATAAACCCGTTCAGGTTTTTGTGGTTTCAGAAGCAGGTGCATCGGTGTACTCGGCGAGTAAAATTGCACGTGATGAATTTCCTAATTATGATGTAACAGTAAGAGGTTCGGTTTCTATTGGAAGACGCTTATCTGATCCGTTAGCAGAATTGGTAAAAATAGATCCCAAATCAATTGGAGTTGGACAATACCAACACGATGTGGATCAAAATAAATTAAAAGAGCAATTAGACGCGGTGGTAATGAGCTGTGTAAATGCGGTGGGAATTAACGTAAATACCGCAAGTAAATCGTTGCTGAGTTATGTGTCTGGAATTGGTGAAAAAATGGCAGAAAACATTGTCGCCTATCGTTCTGAAAACGGTCCTTTTGAAGACAGAAAACAACTAAAAAAAGTACCTCGTTTAGGTGAAAAAGCATACCAACAAGCCGCAGCGTTTATCAGAATTAAAGAAGGAAAAAATCCGTTAGATAATTCGGCAGTGCACCCAGAAGCGTATGCAATTGTTGAAAAAATGGCTAAAGATTTAGGTGTAAAAACCAACGAATTAGTAGCGAATAAAGAAAAAATCACACAGATTTCTCCTGAAAAATACATTACGTCAGAAATTGGAATTTTAACGCTAAAAGACGTTTTAAAAGAATTAGAAAAACCCGGTTTAGACCCAAGAAAAGCGGCTAAAGTTTTTGAGTTTGACCCGAATGTTCGCACGATAAAAGATTTAAAAACAGGAATGATTTTACCCGGAATAGTAAATAATATTACCGCTTTTGGTTGTTTCGTGGATATCGGAACCAAGGAAAGTGGTTTGGTGCATATTTCACAATTAAAAGCAGGATTTGTTTCCGATGTAAATGAAGTCGTAAAACTACACCAACATGTTCAAGTAAAAGTTGTTGAGGTCGACGAAGCGAGAAAGCGCATTCAGTTGACGATGGTATTGTAAGTATTAGAGAAATGCATTCCAAAGGAAAACATTTTTTTCTCTTTTTTTCTCTTCTTCATCGTTCCCGTAGCTCCACCAATCTTTTGTTTTGTCTTCAATAAGTGTCTTAAATTCTAAATTAGAAAACATTTTTTTAGCGGTTATAGGTTTTATTTCAGTTGGATTTGTAACGGTTAAGTTTACTTTGGTTGCTATGTAAGAAGTATATAATCTTGGTATTGTAAGACCTAAAATCATTCCAGGTAATCCATTTATTGAACAAGGTCCGCCACTAATGGTGATATCATCGGTATAAAACGCAAAAATATACACATCACCAAAAATTTTTCCAACCGCTTTACGGCAATTATAACCTGCAATTTCACGGTTTTCGTTAGTAATTCTCCATTCAATAGGCGCAATACTATCTGAAATTACAATAGTTGAACCAACCACTTGTTTTTGTGAACTCATAGAGTTTGTATTAAAATCATAATACCAACTTTTTTCTTCGTCTTGGTCTTTTTCATTTTTTGGAATTCTTGTTTTTTCGCTCCATCGATTAAATTTGAAGAGACTTTTATTGTCTGTAAAACTGTATGTCCAATAAGATGTTTTAAGTTCTGAAAGACTTTCTTTCATCATCTCATCCCAACTATTATTACTC
>JBIPOM010000243.1:0-2890 GCA_044379175.1 Flavobacterium sp.
CCAACTTGGGTGGGAAGACTCAGACAAGATCCAAGTGCCCCAAATACCCTTGATTTCTTTATTTGTGGAGATAACTTGAGAAAAGGCGCTGCCTTGAACACATTACAGATCGCAGAGCATTACGTAGCAAGTCTCTCGTAAACTCTTATTCATGGGTCTACCCAAAGTAAGTGTTGTCCTCGTTAATTTCCGAGGTATTGATGACACATTAAATGCAATCAAAAGCATTCAAGAAACTAATTACCCTCAAGAAATAACTGAAATCGTTGTTGTTGATAACGCATCTGGTGATAATTCTGCTGAAGCACTTAAAAAACTAAGTAATCAAATTATTTTAGTTGAATCAAATGAAAACCTTGGATTTGCCGGAGGAGTAAACCTTGGCGTAAGTAAATCAAGTGGTGAAATAATTGCTTTATTAAATAACGATGCAAAATGTGACAAAAATTGGATTACAGCTGCCGTAGAAACTTTTCAAGAAGATAAAGAAATTGCCAGTGTTGCCTCAAAAGTTTTAACTTGGGATGGAAGTGCAGTTGATTTTGTTGATGGATCTTTAACTTGGTATGGCATGGGGTATAAACGCGAAGCTTTAAAACCAACTGAAGAAATTATTGATTTCAAACGTGAAGTTCTATTTGGAACAGGATCAGCATTGTTTTTCAAGAAAGATATTTTTCTTAAAGTTGGTGGTTTTGATGATCGATTCTTCATGTTTTATGAAGATGTTGACTTAGGTTGGCGTTTAAATCTACTTGGTTACAAAGTAATTTATGAACCAAAGTCAATTGCTTTTCATAAGCATCATGCATCCATTGACAAATTTGGTAAATATCACGAAAACTTTTTATTAGAACGAAATGCTTTGATGTCGGTTTACAAAAACTATGAAGCGGCTTCCCTTGATCGAGTTCTTCCTGCCGCTATGGCTTTAACTGTTAGAAGAAGTATTACCAGGGGTGAATTAAATCCTGATTTGTTAGACATTAAGAATTCCAAGAAATCAGACTCAGATGACGTGACAATCAAAAAAGATGCTTTAACAGGTTTGTTGGCAATTGATTCTTTAGTTGAGCACTTACCGTCTTTAACTGAATCTCGAAACAAGATTCAAGCCACTAGAAAAAGATCAGATGGAGAAATGGTTGCCTTATTTAGGCAAGCATTGGAGCCTGCCTATCCTTGGCCACGATATCTTGAGGGTTACCAAAAACTAATGGATGTGTTTAATATCGAATCTTCATTTGGTCGTGAAAGAAAAAGAGTATTAGTCGTAACTGGTGAACCTCTTTCTGAAAATCTTGCTGGACCTGCCATTAGAGCTTTAGAAATTTCTAAGTTTTTAGTTCAAGATTTTGATGTATTACTTGCCACCACAAAAGGTAACTCTTTAAAGCATGAAACTGTTTCAACAATCAGTACTAGACATAGAAAATTAAATCTTTTGGTTGACTGGGCAGATATCGTGATTTTCCAAGGCTTATTGATTTCTGAAAACCCTTGGTTAGCTGATACTGAAAAGATTCTGATAGCTGATGTTTATGATCCCTTTCATCTAGAAATTCTTGAGCAAAGAAAACAACAAGGAATTAATAACCGTCTTCGTGGTAGTCGAGACACAACTGATGCTCTTAATAGGCAATTAAGAAGAGCTGATTACTTTATTTGTGCATCTGAGCGACAAAGAAGTTTGTGGTTAGGTCAACTTGCTGCCGAAGGAAGAGTGAACCCTTACACATATGACGCGTCCTCTGATTTAAGAAGATTAATTGATGTTGTTCCATTTGGAGTTTCAGCTAAAGCACCGGAGAAAAAAACTGATCCGATAAGAAAACTGTTCCCTCAGATCAAAACTGATGATGTCATTGCACTCTGGGCTGGAGGAGTCTATGACTGGCTAGATCCGCAAGTAATTGTAAAAGCTGTAAAGAAACTGAATAATTCAAAACTAAAACTTGTATTCATGGGCTTAAAGCATCCAAATAGTGAAATACCACTAATGAATGCGGTGCAAGAGTTAAGAGATTTAAGTAATGAATCAGCAATGACAAATTCTTCAATCTTTTTTGTTGAAGATTGGGTAAACTACGAAGATCGATCTCAATTCTTACTAAGCGCAGATTTTGGTGTCAGTGCACATAAAGAACACATTGAAACCCAATTTAGTTTCAGAACACGACTACTTGACCATTTCTGGTCAGGTTTACCAACAATTTCAACAGCAGGAGACGCTTTAGCTGAAGTGATTGAAGCAAATAACGCTGGTTTAACTGTGCCAATTGAAGATGTGGATGCGTGGGTTAATGCACTTAATAAAATGGTTTCAGATGAAAAACTGAGAATTACGTTCAAACAAAATTCTCTAAAGCTAAGCCAAAATTACACTTGGAATAAAGTTCTTCAACCACTTCACAAATTTATTAAAACAGCTACCCCTGCTGCTGACCGATTACTCATGCCTGATCTGTTGGGTGAAAATAGGTTTGCTAATCCTTATTTGGCAAGTTTCCCAAGACTTACTCGTTCTAATTTGATTTCAGCAACAGAACTACTTAAAGATAAGGGTTTAAAGGCTGTTGCTAAGAAAGTTGTTAAGAGACTAATCGGTAGAGCTTAATTAAGGTATTGCTTGGTAAGCCGCCACGACAGATTTAGTGTCACCTTGCGCAAGTAATTTTCCATGATCTAAAACAACTGCCGTATCGCAGAAATTTTCCACTGTACTTGTGTCATGGGTAACCAAAATAATACTTCTTCCTTCATTTTGCATTTGTTTAATTCGCTCTAAACATTTCTTTTGAAACGGAGCATCCCCTACAGCTAATATTTCATCAACTAGGAGCAGTTCGGGATCTGTGTGGATTGCGATAGCAAAACCTAACCTGGCATA
>JBIPOM010000226.1:0-2873 GCA_044379175.1 Flavobacterium sp.
CTATTGGTTTACCATTGAGTACAAAGAAAATGACCAACAAAAATTATTTAAAGCACACTTCTCATTAAAACGATAAGATGTGAAATACATACAAACAAAAATGGCTCCGAATTTAGGAGCCATTTTTGTTATATATTTAAAGTAATCTTAATCTAACCAATTTTTAAAATCCCAAAAATTTTGTGGTGCTACACCATGGCCTACAGGGTATTCTTTATACATTATTCGCAATCCTAATTTCTCTAAATAAGGTGCTGTGTTTCTTGCCCATTCTACAGGAATTACTTGGTCTTGCGTACCGTGAGAAGCAAAAAAATCAATGTGATTAATTTGATTTACATCATAATTTTCTGGCAAAATTTGTTCGTTTAAATAACCGCTTAAAGCCACAATTTTATTAATTTTTTCTGGATATGCAAATGCCATTCCATAACTTAAAATTGCACCTTGACTAAATCCAATTAATGAAATATTCGATTTATCTAAAGGTAATTTTTCTGAAATTTCATCAATAAAATTTGCGATTAGTTGTAATGACTCTTTGGCTTGTTCGTTATTTGAAAACTTATTTTCATCGGCATCAAAAGTAATTTCATACCATGCATAGCCATAAGGTTGTAAATTGTATGGCGCACGAATCGAAATCACATAAACATCTTCAGATAATTGTGGTGCAAAAGAAAACAAATCTTCTTCATTACTTCCATAGCCGTGAATTAAAAGTAATGCACCATTTTTCTCTTTTATCTCTTTTGGTGCTTTTACCAAATATTCTAAACTCATAAATTATAAATTTTTAAACCATTTTTGAAAATGATCGCCAACTAGTGGAACCAATTTCATTTCATTATTCATAACACCCGCAAAACTAATAATCCATAAGATTAGGAAAAATAACCAATATACAGTTGATACAAACCAACTATCAAAATAGCCGATAAAATAACCGCCTAAGTGAAAACTTAAAAAGATGCCTAATGTCTGACGCGTATAAAAACTAACAAAAAGGTTCTTTTTTTCAGTATTCAACATAAGGGCAACAATAGTTCCAATTATGGTAAAATGACCAATCATAGCATTTACTTTATGCTCTTCCATTAGATTTCAATTTTATTATTACTAATAATTCCGTACACTTTTCCTTTCATTTTCTTGCCTAACATAATGGAGTTTTTAGAAAAAGAAAGTATATTTTCTTTATTGAAAATCCATTCTTCATTAGGATTAAACAAGGTTAGTTCTGCTTTATTTCCTTCTGTAATGGTATTGTTTTCTATGTTGAAATAAGATTTCGCAGCAGTAAATTTGGCTACAATAACTTCCGTTGGTAAAACCGTTTGCAAAGCACCAAAAGCACTTTCTAAACCTATCGAACCATAATCGGCTAAATCGTATTCTAATTGCTTCTGTTCGATATTTACTGGGCAATGGTCTGACGTGATTACTAAAATCACATTATTTAAAACACCTTCAATTAAAGCTTTTCTGTCAGTTTCTGTGCGAAGTGGTGGGTAAATTTTTGTATTCGAATTGAAATCTATTAATTCTTCATCCGTTAAAACCAAATTATTTACGGAAACACCACAAGTAATTTGTAACCCTTTCGCTTGTGCGTTTGCAATTAAATCTACCGAATTTTTCGTTGTAATAGTTGGAATATGTAATTTTCCTTTGGTGTATTCTAATACCGCGATGTTTCTTTCAATTTCAATTTCTTCCGCTATAGCTGGAATTCCTTTCAATCCTAATTTCGTTGAAACTTCCCCTTCATTTACAAATCCTTTTCCTTTTAGGTCTTTATTCATAGGTTGTACGAACAAAACCCCGTTAAAATTAGCTACATATTGAAATGCTATTTTTAATAAATTCGCATTCGTAATTGATTTTTTATAATCTCCAAAAGCTACCACTCCTGCATTTTTCATATCAAAAAGTTCTGCTAAGTCGGTTCCTTCGCTATTTTTGGTCAAACAACCTATAAAATGCAACTTAGAAATACTATGTTGCGCTTTGCTTTTAACAAATTGAATTACTGCTTGATTATCAATCGCTGGATGTGTATTAGAATGTAAAAAAACGGAAGTAAAACCACTTTTAGCAGCCACTTTTAATCCGTTTTCTATGGTTTCTGTGGTTTCAAAACCAGGTTCTCCAAAAACTACTGAAGTATCTAACCAACCTTGAGAAACATGCAAGTTTTCTTTTTCAATGACTTCAAAACCTTCTTTTTTTGCTATGTTTTTTCCGATTTTAGAAATAATACCATCAGTAATTTCAATATCAACTTGTTGCTTATGAAATGGGTTTTGACTTTCAAGTAGTGTTGCGTTTTTTAGTAAAAAATTCATTTTACAAATTTTTGGATTAGTAATTCAATTAGTAAAAGCAATAATGTGGCAAAGATAAAATATTTCCAAACTTCATTGCTTGTTCTGGAAGAATGAATATCGGAATAAAACGTAGATACAGAATTTACTTCCGTACACGAATCAAAATAATCTGTATTTATTTGCGATAAATCACTTTCGTTTCTTGGATAATTGAAACTAATGTTTTTTAGTGATTCTTTATCTTTTAACACTTCGTAATTCCCTGATTTTTCCGGATAATTTCCGAAAGTGAGTTTTATTTTATTGTTTAATATTTGTTGCATTGGAATAAAACTGTTTTCAGTATTTGTAACACTCAAAACATTATCTTTTGCAATGGTTTCGTTGATGATTGTATAGTTGTTGTTACCAATTATAAAGGCATTTAACCCTGATTTATTATTATTTTGTCCCATATTATAAAACGTGGGAACAATTAAAGGCGAATTTTGAAAGTTCGAATTTTCTTTATTTATAGAAGTAGAAAAGAAGAATAAATTTCCT
>JBIPOM010000227.1:0-2872 GCA_044379175.1 Flavobacterium sp.
ATAGTACCTGTTGCTGTAAATACACCACAACCTCCTGCTAATGGAATCGTGTAGGCAAAAGTTCCAGATGCCGTTGGCGTACCACTAATTGTAATCGTATTTGCTGACCAAGCTGCCGTAACACCTGCTGGAAGTCCTGTTGGGGTTCCAATGCCCGTAGCGCCAGTGGTAGTATGTGTAATAGCCGTTAGGGCTGTATTGATACAAAGTGTTGGTGTAGCTGTTGGTAACGAAACCGTATTGTCTGGATTTACTGTTATTGTAGCAGTACCCGTTAAAGGTGTATTAACTACTGGTGAACCCACTGCAACATTAGTTAATGTATAAATAGTTGTTGCAGTCAAAGGAGTTGGTGTATTCCAAATAAAAGTACCAGAAGCAGGTATTGTAATATTGTAAGTATTTGCACCTTGAGTAAAGGTAACTACTGCACTTGGCGGACCTGTAAAAGTTAATTGTCCCGTATTATTGGTACAAATAGTATTTCCTACTGCAGTCGCATTATTTATACATCTAACATCAAGTAAAAACGAAATATCATCTGAATCAACACACTCTGGAGAAGTATTATTTCTGGCACGAACATAAATTGTGGTATCTACTCCAGGCTGAAAACTAGATGGGTTTGGTATTTCACCAGTTACTGGAAAACTATATGTCAATGAAGATCCGAAATCAGTAAAAAAGGATACAGTAAAATTTGCAGGATTTAAAGGAGCTAATAAACTTGGAATTAAAGCGGTCAAATTAAATGTAGGATTACATTCACCTAATGGTCCTAACAAATCAGGAATAGGATTTAAAGAAGGTGTAGCTCCGAAAAAAATCACAACAGAATCTTCCGATGGAGTTCCACAATCTGGATGAGTAACCCTAACTTTCCATGTTCCGGACTGAGTAACTGTTATAGATTTAGTTGTTAAACCAGGTTGAATAACACCATCTTTAAACCATTGATAAGCTAATGTATTTTGATTAGCTGGAGGATTTTGAAAGTTACAATGCAAAGTTTGAGAGTTTACTGCTGCATCACAAATAGAAACTGTATTAGTTGCAGGCGGGCTTGGATACACAGATGTTGCGGTTGGTCCTAAATCTACCCCACATACTACATCACAGTTTGTAGAACCGGCACCTGGAGTAGTCGCATTTGTTTGGGACATAATAAACTGACCCACTTGATTAGAAAAATTAGTAATTAATAATATATAATTAGACCCAGGATTTGCATTTGGAATTGTAATAGTTTCTACCGCTGCAGCAGAATAACTACAGGCTACAATATTATTAGGTATAGTTAAACTAGGTAAATCAAATAATAAATTACAGGCAGCACCAGATTGCATTTGAGCATCTGTAAAAGGACCCCAACAAATATAATCAATATCGGTATTATTAAACATAGGCGGATTATTTCCCTGTTGTAAATTAAATACTAAAGTACCTGAAAAACCGGTTTGAAAAGTATACCAATTAGGATTTGGCGCACTACCCAAACAACCAGGAGAACCTAAGCTAGGTATTCCAATTAAACTTTGCTGTGGTGAAATATTTCCAGAACAAATAGGAGCTGTTGTAGCACAAGTTGCTTGAGAATAAATAAAGTTTATGCTTAAAAAAGTAAATAAAAGGATAAGAGATTTTCTCATTTTTTATGTGTAAATATTAGTTTGATACTTATTGTTGTATAGCAAAAATAAAAAAAAAATTAACTTTTCCTTAATAAAATTAAAAATTAACAACTTGCTCTGTTTTTTGTCGGATTAAATTGTATTTCATCGGAACTAATTCCAAACAAATTATGGAAATCAATTAAAATCATGTAAATTACTTTAAAAAATTATAAAAGTAATTTATTTATAAATGCATATATTTGCATTTATATAGAAATAATTGGAAAAATGATTAACAGCGAAGAACATAACGAGGAAATTGGCAACAACCATATTGCTACAAATACTCAAAACCCAATAAGAACTGATGCATTTGAAATTTCTGACGAAGAAAAAATTATAAGAATCAAAAAAGATGTAGAAAATATTCTTACAACTTTAGGAATGGACTTAACTGACGATAGTTTAAAAGGAACACCAAACCGAGTAGCAAAAATGTTTGTAAAAGAAATATTTGGTGGCTTACATCCAGATAAAAAACCTAGTGCCTCCACATTTGAAAACAAATACAAATATGGTGAAATGCTAGTTGAAAAAAACATTGTAGTATATTCAACATGTGAACATCATTTATTGCCAATTTACGGAAGAGCTCATATTGCTTATATCTCAAACGGAACTGTTGTTGGTTTATCAAAAATGAATCGTATTGTTGAATATTATGCAAAACGACCTCAAGTTCAGGAACGGTTAACGATTCAAATTGTTAATGAATTACAAAGTGTTTTAAATACGGATGATGTGGCTTGTGTGATTGATGCCAAGCACATGTGTGTGAACTCACGAGGTATAAAAGATATTGAAAGTAGCACCGTAACTTCTGAGTTTGGTGGAAAATTTAAAGATGAAAAAGTAAAAAGAGAATTTTTAGATTATATTAAATTAGATACGAGATTTTAATTAGCCCTGATTGCAGTGAAAATCCTTTTTATACTATAGACTGAGGTTCTCGAAGAAAATATTTTAAAAAGATTGTAACGGAAAGCAGAATTAACTTCAAAAAAATCAAAAATCAATTGCAATATCAAAAAATCAATTTTGAAATGCTATAAAATTGATACTTAAACTAAGTAAAAACAATAAATTATACGAAATGCCACTTTACGAAACCAATCCACTTCAAGTGTATAATTCATTATCGGGAAAAAAAGAAAATTTTAAATCGATTCACGAAGGTCAAATTGGTATGTATGTTTGTG
>JBIPOM010000075.1:0-10779 GCA_044379175.1 Flavobacterium sp.
CATCATGTGTGTCGTTTCGTGATGACCTGTTCCAAAACTCATTTTTGGTTCAATTACGATTTCATATTTGGCATTAGTTGCCGGATGAAAAGGTGCACGAACATGACAAATTCCGTCCACATCAATAGGAGAGAAGTTCTTTTCCCATTCTTCGTTCCAATTTACGGGCTCAATTTCATTAGTTGTATAAGAAATTTTGAAATTTTCATTCGTAAGAATTTCAATTTCGTTTAAAATATGTTCAGACCAAACGTCTTTTTGAACATAAGCCGAAACACCTTCATCGGTTTCTTCAAAACTTTCAAAAGCGGTATCCTCTAATTGAGCAATTAAAATTTGCGAACCCAGTTCTATAGGTTCAATTGTAAAATGGTATGCGATGTAGGTGTTAGCCATTTGGGTTATTTTATTTTTTTATTAAAAGTATTTATAAGTATCACTTTCTTCACCATCATTTTTAAGCTTCATTTCCTTAAATACTTTAATCAACTCTTTACCTTGTTCGGAAACAATGGAATTGATTTTAATTTTTTTAGAAGATATTTGACTTCCACCACATTCGGCACAAAATTCAAAAAATTCAACCATTTTATTTTTTTTGTAAAACAGCAAAATATGTCTTGGATTATAACAATCAGCTAAAGTTCCTCTTTCTGGTGGCGAAAGTAATATTTCAAAAATTTTGTCAGATTCTTTCTTTTTTAAAATTACATTATCAATGTAATTTACATTTGGAATTTTTATAGTATCATTTTCAATTTTTAACTCATAATCACTACTATAAATGTCTCTTTTTGTATTGTATGAAACAAGTCTAATTTTATCAAATTCTTTTAAGAATTCAGTACTTTGAACTTCTTCAACTTTTTCATCTTGTTTTTTACAAGATATAATAGTGAAAAGTAGTGTAAAAATTAAAATAGACTTACTTAATTTCAAATTCATTATTAATATAACTTTGGAAACTTACTAGGATTTGCTTCATGCATCATGTCGTACACTTTTTCAAAAATATCTTCGGCACTTGGTTTAGAAAAATAATCACCATCTGTTCCGTAACTTGGGCGGTGTGCCTTAGCGGTTAAGGTTTGTGGTGCGCTATCTAAATGTCTGTATGCGTTTTGATTTTCAATAATTTCTTGTAAAATGAATGCACTTGCTCCACCAGGAACGTCTTCGTCAATCACCAATAAACGATTGGTTTTCGCTACTGATTTTACTATGTCGTGCGAAATATCAAAAGGTAATAAACTTTGAATATCAATAATTTCAGCATCAACTCCGTTTTCTAATAATTCTTTTGCGGCTTGTTCTACAATTCTTAACGTAGAACCGTAAGAAACTAGCGTAATATCTTTTCCTTCTTTGATGGTTTCTACCACACCAATTGGCGTTTGAAATTCTCCTAAGTTGGTTGGCATTTTCTCTTTTAAACGATAACCATTTAAACATTCAATCACTAAAGCAGGTTCATCTGTTTTTAATAAGGTATTATAAAATCCTGCGGCTTTGGTCATATTTCTTGGTACTAAAACGTGAATTCCACGAATGGCGTTAATAATCATTCCCATTGGAGAACCTGAATGCCAAATACCTTCTAAACGGTGTCCACGAGTTCTGATAATTAAAGGTGCTTTTTGGCGACCATGCGTTCTGTATTGTAAAGTAGCTAAATCGTCACTCATAATCTGAATGGCGTATAACAAATAATCTAAATACTGAATTTCAGCAATCGGTCGTAAACCACGCATCGCCATTCCGATACCTTGACCCAAAATAGTTGCTTCACGAATGCCTGCATCTGAAACACGCATTTCTCCGTATTTTTCTTGCATGCCTTCTAAGCCTTGATTTACATCACCAATATTTCCTGCATCTTCACCAAAAACCAAAGTTTCTGGATAGGTTGCGAAAATTTTATCAAAGTTATCTCTTAACACTAAACGCGCATCTACTTCTTCGGCAGTCTCATCATAAATTGGCTTTACTTCAGTAGTTGAAGCAATATTCTGATTCGATTCTGAATATAAATGTGAACTGTATTTTGGTTGAATTCTTGTAATGAAATTAGAAATATACTTGGCTAAAGTTGCTCTGTTTTCTCCAGAAAGCATTCTCAATACTTTTCTAGCCACTACTAACAACTCTTTTCTAATTGGTTCTTTTATCGCAGCAATATCATTTGCATATTTTTCAATAAAAACTTTATTTTCAGAATTTTGTGCGACTTGATTTAATATGGCAACAGTTGCCGCTTGGTCTTCTTTTATAGCAGATAAATAATTTGCCCAAGCTTCTTTTTTACCTTCTAAAACTTCTTTTTTTGATGCCGATTCGATTTCCTCTAGTTCTTCAGCTGTAGCCAAATTGTTAGCCATCATCCATTTTTTCATTTGCGCCACACAGTCAAATTCTGCTTCCCAAGCCAAACGATCCGCATTTTTGTATCGTTCGTGTGAACCTGAAGTAGAATGGCCTTGTGGTTGTGTTAATTCGTTTACGTGAATTAAAACAGGAACGTGCCCAGTTCTGGCAACTTCAGAAGCTTTTTGGTAGGTGTCAACTAACGCGGGGTAATCCCAACCTTTCACACGGAAAATTTCGAACCCGTTGTTTGCGTCATCACGTTGTAATCCTTTTAATATTTCGGATATGTTTTCTTTTGTAGTTTGATATTTGGCATGTACAGAAATTCCGTATTCGTCATCCCAAACGCTCATTACCATTGGAACTTGTAACACTCCAGCAGCATTTATGGTTTCAAAAAATAGTCCTTCTGAAGTAGAAGCGTTTCCAATTGTTCCCCATGCTACTTCATTTCCTTGTACTGAAAAATTATTTTCGGCAGGAATTTCAGTTACATTTCTATATATTTTTGAAGCTTGTGCTAAACCTAATAAACGTGGCATTTGCCCCGCAGTAGGTGAGATGTCGGCACTTGAATTTTTTTGTTGGGTTAAATTTTTCCAATTGCCGTTTTGGTCTAAGGAATGTGTAGCAAAATGTCCACCCATTTGACGACCCGCACTCATTGGATCAAAATCAATATCGGCATGCCCATATAATCCTGCGAAAAACTGAACAATTGACAATTCACCAATAGCCATCATAAACGTTTGATCACGGTAATATCCTGAACGAAAATCACCATTTTGAAACGCTTTAGCTAAAGCCAATTGTGGCACTTCTTTACCGTCACCAAATATACCAAATTTTGCTTTTCCGGTAAGGACTTCTTTACGTCCTAAAAGACTACATTCGCGACTTATTGATGCGATTTTAAAATCGTGTAAAACTTCTTTTTTGAAATCTTCGAAAGATAATGTTTCGGCAGTTTTTGTTTTGCTCATAGTATTACATTGCTTTGATACAAATTTAAACAAAAAAACGAAATGCAACTACCTGTTGGTGATTTTTATGAATAATGAATAAAAATATTGATGTTTGGTTGTAAAAAACGTAGTATTATTTCTAAATATTGGGTTTAATTTACGAATAATGCATATTTTTTGCAAAGAAAATACTTGTCTTTTAAATGTAAATTGTATTTAAAACCAAGTTCTTGTAAACAAGGAAGTTAATGTTTTTGGACTTAACGTGATTATGAATCTAATGCGTTCGCCATAATTATTTTCGTTTAATTCGAATCCATTTGTTGAATAAATTGGTAAGTATAACTCGAAATAATCTTGCACTAAATTTAGACGAATGCCACTATCAAATATGTATTTTGATTTGCTTCCAAGGTTTTTAAACGTTCCAACATCACCGTAAATTTCTATCCAATCCCAAATTGTAAAACTTGAGTTTATAGTAAAAATATATTGATTGGCATAACGAGTTTGGAATTTAGATTTGAATGCACCTTCTGCATTTACAAATTGTCGACTAAATAATCCTGTACTTTCGCTTCGCCCAATTAGTGCATAGTCAAATAAATAATCTGTTGGTCGGTCAATTCCGAAGCTAAAAAAATTGTTACTTGTTTCATTGTGCGTAAAAATGCCAAAAAAGGTTCTTACATTCAGAAATCGTTTATTTTCAAAAAGTTTTCGGTATTGAACTTGTCCTGATAACTTTCCAAAACGATTGGAGAGTTGAAAATCAGTTCCATAAGAAAATTGCTCAATTAATTCGCTATTGGCAAACCCATAACGCAAGTTAAACACTGAATAATTCTCCGAGTTTTTAGTTGAAACTACATTTGATTGCTCTCTATTCACGTAAACATGTCGAATTAAAAACCCTTCCCCTTCATTTTTTCTGAAATTTGGATGTCTAAATCTAAAACTTACACTTGGTGTAATTTTAGTATAAAATGCATCGGGGGCAAAATGTAAACGAGTTCCCGAAATGGTGTATCGGGTACTAAAATGGTTGCTGTTTCGATTCAATTGGTTAAAACTGAATCCGGCACTTCCAGCTATTGTTCCAGTTTTTGAAGAAAAATTAGGAGTAATGTCATAAATAAATGGTCTATCAATAATGGATTTATTGTTAAATTTCATACCTAATAACAAGCCGTCGTACAGATTAAATTCTGTGGTTGGTACAAAAAATATTTGGTTGTATTTTGGATTTTCAATGTCTTTAAAAAAAGTAAATCTAATTTTTCGGTTTCCCAAAAATCGGTTATTTAACTTATAAGTGTTATTGTTGTTGTTTATTTCTGGAATTTCATAATTATCGTTTAAAACTAAACTGGTTAAACTGTCGTTTTTAACTGAAAAAGTAAAGATTTTGGATGGATTATAAACCCAATTTTTACTTACTATTTTGTTTTTATGATATCCTGAAATTGAAATAGGTACTTTAGCATCACCTACATTTTTGATTGTTACTTCTATTGAATCATTTGTTTTTTTGGCTTGACTAATTTTGTAATCAATATTATTTCTAGAATAAATTAATTCATTAAAAAACCATTTTAAATCTTGTTTTGAATTGGTTTCTAAAATTGATTTAAAATTTTGACTATCCGTATATTTAAATTTATTTAATTCAATAAATTGTTTAATTGAAATTTCTACATAATTTTCTCCTAAATAGGCATTTAAATAATGAAGCGAAAGTCCAGATTTGAACTTTCCTGCTATTTTTTCATTAAATTTAATTTGGGTATTTTTATCTGTTCCCACCGATTGGTCGATGTTTTTTCTTGCCATTAATAAGTAATTATAAATGAATTGTTCGGTAAAATTCATTGAAATTAGCTTGTACTTTTTGAGCAGTTTGAAGCGGGCTAATTTTCCAAAAGCGTTACTATCAGGATGCATTTCATCTATATATTTTTTAAGAAAATAATGTTGAATTCCTTCCAAAATCCAATGGTCTTTTCTGAAATTAATTTTCAAATTAGCCATTAAATAATTGTTTAAATAGGTTTTTAAAAATTTTAGTTCAAATACAAAATCGTCATTAAATGGAGAAATGAAAGTGGGTAATTCATTTAAGCCATAAAATGCTTCTCTATCATAGTCTTCTTGCGAAACCATTATTTTGTTTTGCTCCGATTTACCTAAATGTTCTGTAACATAATTTGAAATTTTATCAATTATTTGGATTCTTTGGTATGCGCTTAAATCATCTGATTTTAGATTACTAATAATTGTTATTTCTTTATTTTTAAATGTTTCATAGCTGTTTTTTTTCTCTAATACAATTACAAAATTGTTTCGAAAACTTCCAGTTAATTTCGAAGTAATATCAGACGTTTTTTCTACCTCTAAATCAGAATTAATGACAAAATTATTATGTTGAAATTCAATATTATATGTGGTAATTTCAGTGCTTAAATCATCACAATTTTCTTCACTCTGATTTTCTACATTAAAACGAGCTAGCGTTAAAAAACAGTTTTTTAAATAGAGTTTATTTTTAGAATATCCAAATTTTGTAAACTTTGAGTCGGGTAATGAAATTTCATATTTTATATAAATTGTTGTTGATTCTCCTTTTAAAAGGGGTTTTTCTAGAGGAATAATTACAAAATCAATTTGATTAGGTTTTCTTGAATATGATATTAAATTATAATTGGTATTTTTTACCTCAATTATTTTTGTTTCTCCATGTTCTGATTTAAGTGATAAATGATAGTTTCTTATAAATTCATCTGAAAATTTTTTTGCTAATGGCGACTTTTTACTTGAAAACGCATGATTCCAATCGTTCAAAACAATTTCAGTTAATGCCTTGCCGTTGGTGTTTTTCACGGTAATTTTTTCAGAAACAACTATTTTCTTTCCATTTTCAAGTAGTTTTGCCTCGATATTAATCTCGTTTTGTGAGAATAATTTTAGTGCAATTAAAAAAAACAGTATGGTTGTTATTTTTGTCATCTTGATAATAAAAGTAGCCAATATTAATAAAAAAATGCAAATTTGCCTAAATTTTAACTGTAATATTGACTAACTTTGTAATTCTTTCAAATGAAAATTAAATGAAAATTAAATTATATTTATTACTATTCACTTCCTATTTTTCTTTTTCACAAGTTGTAATTAATGAAATAGACCCTGACACCCCATCCACAGATCAAAAAGAATTTATCGAATTAAAATCGGCCACACCTAATTTTTCACTAAATGGCTATGTTTTGGTTTTTTTTAACGCTACAAGTACCAGCCCATTTTTAGGAACATTAAGTTATAACGCTATTGATTTAGATGGTTATTTTACAGATGTAAATGGCAATTTTTTAATAGGAAATGTCTTGCTTTCTCCAACGCCTGCCTTGTCAATGTTAGATGCCACGCTTCAAAACGGACCTGATGCTATTGCTTTGTATCAAGCAAATGGTTCAGATTTTCCATTGAATACGCCAGCAACCGCAACTGGTTTGGTTCATGCTATTGCCTATTCGAATAATGCTACCACACAACCTTCGGCATTGATGACGATTTTAAATTTAACCGTTTGTGTAAATGAAAACTCGACTTCAAATGCAGCCAATCATTCCATTCAAAGAAAATTAGATGGTTCGTATGAAGTAAAGTCACCTACACCGGGAATGAATAATGATGGTTCTGGTATAGTTTTGAATTATTTGACAACTTCATTTAATGCTAACAATTATGTGGAAGGACAAACCGTAACTGTCACATTTACTACTACTATTCCAGTTACTGCTGATACTACGTTTTCAATTACTTTAAATAACGGAAATTTTAATTCATCAGATTTTACATTTGATACTACTAATCTTGTGACCATACCTTCTGGTTCTTCTACAGCCACAAAATCAATTATTTTAACAGATGATACTTTGGAAGAAGGTGATGAAGAGTTTGTACTGTTTATTTCTTCATTACCAACTAATCTTATTCCTAGTAATAATTCAATTGTAAGACGTGTTGCAGATACTGATTTCCAAATCTTAAACTTCGGTACGCCTTTAGCACCTACATATAGTATGGTTTCAAGTACCGCTCCAGCGAGTTATTATGCTTCATTAGAAGGTTTGTCTGGTAATTCATTGAAACTAGCCCTTCAAAATATAATTGCGAATCCTTCAATTGTGAGGTTACATAGTTATGCAGATATTTGGGAAATACTAAAAACTTCAGATCAAAATCCTTTAAATAGTGGTCAGATTTGGGAAATTTATTTAGAACAACCTATGTCTAAAATCGATCAACAACAAGGTTCAAGTATTGTAGGAAAGTGGAACAGAGAACATATTTTTTGTCAATCTCGAGGAGGTTTTGAAGTAGCTAATATTGATATTGCAGATGGTATAAATTTCTGGAATTCTACGAGTGCTGCTTCAACTGTGGACGGGGTGTCAGATGCCCATCATATTAGGGCAGTTAATGGACAAGAGAATTCTTCAAGAAATAACAAAAATTATGGTATGGTAAATTCAGCAACCGTTTATGCCGGTGCACCAGGAACTCAAGGTTCATGGCGAGGTGATGTGGCTAGAGCTTGTTTTTACATGGCAGTTAGATTTAATGGTTTGAATGTAGTGAATGGTGATCCAAGTGAAAATAATGGCTCAAATCCATCGGGTAATATTGGTGATTTGGCTACTTTATTAAGCTGGAATTTATCGGATCCAAGAGATGACTTTGAAATGAATAGAAATAATCATATTCAAACTTGGCAATATAACAGAAATCCATTTATAGATTTTCCACAATTAGCTAATTATATTTTTGGTTCTCAATTTGGAAGTCCATGGTTTGCTGCTTTAGCAAATGAAAGTTTTGAAATAGAAGAAGTAAAGGTTTATCCAAACCCAGCTTCAGAACACTTGTTTATTTCTGGTATATCAAATTCATGCAACATAGAAATTTATTCAGTTTCAGGAAAAAAAGTATTAGAAAAAAGTATTAGTGAAGACCAAATGATTCCTATTTCTTTTGAAGCAGGAATGTATTTTGTTAAAATTAGCACAAATGATAAACAATTCACAAAAAAAATAATCGTGAAATAATGTAAAATTGTTTCATTATCAATATTTTTGCAGAAAATAACAACTCAATATAATTTAACATATGAAAGTAACAATTGTAGGTGCAGGAAATGTGGGTGCATCATGTGCTGACGTAATTTCTTACAGAGGAATTGCAAGTGAAGTAGTATTATTAGACATTAAAGAAGGATTTGCGGAAGGTAAAGCAATGGACATCATGCAATGTGCTACAACTACGGGTTTTAATACACAAGTTTCTGGAGTAACCAATGATTATTCTAAAACAGCTAATTCAGATGTAGTAGTAATTACTTCTGGAATTCCAAGAAAACCGGGTATGACTCGTGAAGAGTTAATTGGTATCAACGCTGGAATTGTAAAATCGGTTGCTGAAAATATTTTAAAATTTTCTCCAAATACCATTATCGTAGTGGTGTCTAATCCTATGGATACTATGACGTATTTAACGTTAAAAGCTACAGGTTTACCAAAGAACAGAATTATTGGAATGGGTGGTGCTTTAGACAGTTCTCGTTTCAAATATTATTTATCAAAAGCATTAAATAAACCAGCTAACGATGTACAAGGTATGGTTATTGGAGGTCATGGCGATACTACTATGATTCCTTTAACACGTTTGGCATCTTACAACGGTGCGCCAGTTTCTAATTATTTATCTCAAGACGTATTAGATAAAGTAGCGGCTGACACTATGGTAGGTGGTGCTACATTAACAGGTTTATTAGGTACTTCAGCTTGGTATGCACCAGGTGCTTCAGTAGCGTATTTAGTAGATTCTATTTTAAATAACCAAAATAAAATGATTGCTTGTTCTGTTTTATTAGAAGGCGAATACGGACAATCCGATATTTGTTTGGGTGTACCATGTATTATCGGTAAAAACGGAATTGAAGAAATTGTTGATGTACAATTAAACGATACTGAAAAAGCCACTTTCGCAAAATCTGCAGAAGCGGTTAGAGCTATGAATGGTGACTTAAAAGCGGTTTTATCATAAACGCTTTTTAATGATATATAAAGCCTGTAGGATTTTCTTACAGGCTTTTTTGTTTTGAATAGGTACGCAGATTTGGCAGATTTTATTATGATTTAATTTTGCGTTCTTTGCGAAAAACCTTGCGTTGTTTGCGTTTAAACATAAAAAAATATTTTTGCTATTTATGTTTTAATTTGTATCTTTATTTTTGTGAAACAAAAAATTCAAATAGCCATTCCAGCACCTTGCCATAAAGGTTGGCAAAATATGACACCTGTGGAAAAAGGTCGGTTTTGTGCGACTTGTCAGAAAACGGTATTAGATTTTACGTATTTGTCAGATAATGAAATAATTAAAGTAGTTACCAAAAATGATACTTTATGTGCAAGAATTAACGTTTCTCAACTCAATAGAGATTTAATCGAAACAAAAACAAAATCTAATTATTTTGGTTATTTTGCTACTACCGTTTTAGCTTTTTTAGGATTAGGAACTGAAAGTGTAATTGCGCAAGAAAAGCCTGTTGTAGAACAAACGGATTTGAAATATTTGAATAAAGATTTGAATTCTGTCAAGAAAATTACAGTTAGTGGTTTGGTTACCAATAGTTTTGGTTATCCAATGCCAGGTGTAGTTGTTAAAATTCAAAATAAAAAACGATTTATACAAACTGATAAATTTGGCAAGTTTAGTATTGAAGTCAAAAGAAATAAAATATTAGTTTTTTCTTTTATTGGTTCTATAGAACAGAGAATAAAAGTCAATTCAGATAATTTAAATGTAGTTTTAGAAAGGGATAAATCCATAAGTGATGAAATAACTTTAGGTGGTATTGTAATGAAAAAACGCACTTTCTTCGGCAGAACTTTCCGTAAAATTGGCAGTTGGTTTAGGTAAATAAATAATATGAAACAGAATATTCAAATAGCCATTCCAGAGCCTTGCCATGAAGGTTGGCAAAATATGACACCTGTCGAAAAAGGTCGGTTTTGTTCGTCATGTCAGAAAACGGTTTTAGATTTCACACATTTATCTGATAATGAAATTATCAATTTGGTTTCTAAGAATGATAATTTATGTGCAAGAATTAATGTTTCTCAACTTAATAGAAATTTAATCAAAACGAAAACAAAATCTAATTATTTTGGATATTTAGCCACCTCAGTTTTAGCATTTTTAGGATTAGGAACTGAAAGTGTAATTGCGCAAGAAAAGCCTGTTGTAGAACAAACGGATTTAAAATATTTGAATAAAGATTTGAATTCTGTCAAGAAAATTACAGTTAGTGGTTTGGTTACCAATAGTTTTGGTTATCCAATGCCAGGTGTAGTTGTTAAAATTCAAAATAAAAAACGATTTATACAAA
>JBIPOM010000260.1:0-2851 GCA_044379175.1 Flavobacterium sp.
ATTAACCATTGCTCCGGGAGTGGGAGTTTATGCAGGTGCAAATGCAAGTATATGCGAAAATAATATCAGCTACACCTTATTAGATGCAACAGCGGATAATGCCACTTCTTTTGAATGGACAAGTTCAGAAAATCCAAATGGAACATCAAGCGCTACCTATCAGCCAGGTGATTTTAACACTCCATCAACTTTAAATTCTACTTTTTATATTCCAAGTGCAAATGACATAGCAACAGGATATGTATATCTTACTTTAAAAGGCACAGGTAGTTCAACCTGCCCAATAGATACTTCAGTAATGAAACTGAACATTGTAAAAAAACCAACAGTTTCTGCCTCTGATATTCAAATGTGTATGAGTAACACTTCAGGGGTAGCATTGAATGGAACAGGTACTAATTACGATACATTACTTTGGTCAGAAGTATCAGGACCGGCTTCAGGATATATCAACAGTGGAAGTTATTTTACAGGTCTATCCTCTTCACACCCAACAAACGAAGTGGCTATATTACGCTTAGTTGCTAGACCAAAAGCTGGTTGTTCTGTAGTTGCGGTAAAAGAAATAACAATCAATATTCAAGCTTTACCAATTGTAGAAGCTGGAACCAACGGTGCCACTTGTTATATTCCAGGTCAGCCAATCGCTCCATTTTCAATTATTGGAAGTAGCCTAGCCAATTCGAGTAGTTCAAATTGGACAACTTCAGGTTTAGCTTCGGGATTATTTAATTTAGGAGACCCTGTAATTTATCAGTCGTATAGTAATAGTTGTAATCCCGAAACATTGACTTTAACCGCCAATGGTATAGGTCCGTGTAGCTCAAGTTCCGTTTCAGACTCTGTAACACTAACTGTTAATTGTGCCATTACATCATTAGGAGCTATTACACCAAATGTAACTACTATATGTCAGGGAGTATCTCAGTCATTTAGTGTTCCAATAATTTCAAGTATTCAAAATTATACTTGGAGTGTACCTACAGGTTCAACTATACAATCTGGACAAGGAACAAATTCAATAAGTGTACTATTTGGTGCCAACTCTGGAAATGTTTCAGTAACAGGTACCAATGGATGTGGAAGTGTGATATCAAACTTACCAATAAATGTTACCCCATTACCTTTAGGTACTTCAATTAATGGTCCTGCGTCTGTTTGTTCAGGTGATACTAATATTGTGTATACAGCAACAACCATTCCAAATACCACAAATTATACTTGGAGTGTACCATCAGGAGTAACTATTTTATCAGGACAAGGTACTACAAGTATTACTGTTTCAATTACATCATCAGCAACAGCTGGAAATGTAAGTGTTGTAGGTAATAATGGTTGTGGCACAAGTACTGTTTCTTCAGCTTATCCAATAACAATTAACCCAAAACCTATATTCTCTAGTACTTTAACGCCATCAGCAATTTGTTCGGGGGAATTATTTGACTATATGCCTACAGCTTCAATAGGAACAATCACATGGACTAGACGAACTGTATCAAATATTTCAAATCCTGAAGTAGTTGCTTCAGGCGGAAATATTAATGAAGTTTTAGTAAATACATCAGCATTACCTGTAACAGTAAAATATGAATTTACAATTACTACAACACAAGGATGTACTACATTACAAGATGTTTTTGTAACGGTAAATCCATCTCCAAGTTTAACTTCTACTTCAAGTCCTAGCCCAATTTGTACAGGAACAACATTTAATTACATGCCAACGTCGGCTTCAGTAGGAACAATTTCTTGGACGAGACCCTCTCAAGCAGGTATTTCAAATCCAGCAGGAGCAGGATCTGGAACTATTAATGAAATCTCTGGTGCTATAAATGAAGTGTTGAATAATACTTCCAACTCCCCTATTTCGGTTAGCTATTATCTATCGATTCCAGCAACTGCAAATAATTGTACAAATGCTACTCCAACTACGATTAATGTAGTAGTAAATCCTTTAAATAATGTAACCGCGGCTTCAAGTACACCAACGTTATGTATTAATACATTGTTAACACCAATTACTCACACAACAACATACGCTACTGGTATAGGAACATCAACTGGATTACCAGCAGGAGTTACTCCTACATGGACTGCCAATACCATTACCATTACTGGCACGCCAACCGTATCGGGTATATTTAATTACAGCATCCCTTTAACAGGAGGGTGTGGTACGGTATTTGCGACAGGAACAATTACAGTTAATCCTGGGGCTCAAGTTAATCCAATTACTTCAATTACTAAGTGTGCTGGAGATCTAGTGAATACTATAGCTTTATCTACAACCAATACAATTGGAACAACTTCTTATTCTTGGATCAATTCAAATCCAAGCATAGGCTTAGCTGCGAATGGTACAGGAGATATTTCATCGTTTACAGCCTTAAATTCAGGAACAAACATAGAATTAGCTACTATTACTGTTACTCCAACTTTTACGAATAATACAATTAGTTGTAACGGTCCAGCTCAAGTATTTAACATTACAGTAAGCCCGGCTGCAGATATGGTTCAACCATTATCTAAAGTAGTTTGTAATTCTGAAGTAACATCTGTAAATTTCACTACCAATAATTCACCAACGAGTGCAACAACCTATAGTTGGTCTAGTGATATTGCTATTGGAATGCCACTGTTATCAGGATCAGGGTCTATTCCAAACTTTACCGCAGTTAATTTAGGTACTACACCTATAGTAGCAACAATAACGGTAACTCCTACTTATACTAATAATGGAGTAAACTGCACTGGATTGCCTAAGATTTTTACCATCACAGTAAATCCATCGGCAGAGGTAAATCAACCTTTTACGCCATTGGTAGTATGTAATGGGACTCCAACTTCGGTT
>JBIPOM010000228.1:0-2846 GCA_044379175.1 Flavobacterium sp.
TGAACGCTTGCTTTATAGCAAACTTGTAAATATCATTAAGAAACCCGTTTTAATTATAGAACATACCGAAGGTGCTTCAGGTGCTACAGATAAATTTAAATATGTTGATATGAGTTATTTAACGAAACTCACACAATCTAATCCAAAGCTAATGACGGAAATCATAAACGTGTATTTAAAACAAACTCCCGATTTAGTGGCTACTATGAAACAAAGTTTTACCGATAAAAAATGGGATGTTTTGGGCGCTACGATTCATAAAATGATTCCTTCTTTTGCCATTATGGGTATTCATTCTGATACGACGTTAATTGCTCAAAAAATTCAAGAATATGCTCTTCAATTAGAACATACTTCCGAATTAAATGAATTGATTTTAAATATAGAAAATGTTTGTTTGCAAGCGTGTATGGAATTAGAAACTGCTTTGATAAACTTAAATAAATAAATTGCAACAAATGGAAAATACCACCAAAATAAAATTATTTTTAGTAGATGACGATGCTCTTTTTTTAAAATCACTTGAAATTCAATTTTTAAATCATAGCGATTTTGAAATTGTAACATTTGCTACAGGCGAACTATGTATCGAAAGATTAAATGAATCTCCAGATATCGTAATCTTAGATTTTCATTTAGATGGCATTGACAAAAAAGCAATTAATGGAATAGAAACCTTAGATGCCATTAAACAATTTGATAGTGAAATACCCGTTATTATGCTTTCGTGCCAAGATAAAATTGAGGTTGCTGTGCAATGTATGCATCACAAAGCAACAGATTATGTGGTGAAAAGCGAAACCGCTTTTGTACGATTACAAAAAATTATATCAGCTGTTTTTCAATTTAATAAAATGAAAAAAGAACTGAATTGGTATATGGACAGAATGTAATATAAATATGAAATTATGCCCAATTCCTCTACATTTTTATATAAACTCGCACTTGCGTTTTTAATTTTATTAGGATTGTATTTCGCCAAAAGTTTCTTAATACCATTAAGTATTGCAGGGATATTAGCGACTCTTTTTTTACCTTTTTGCAATTGGATGCAACTTAAAAACATCCCAAAAAGCGTAGCTGTTTTAATTTGTTTTATTTCGTTGTTAATAGTAATTGGTTTGTTACTTTCTCTTTTAGGATGGAAAATAGCTGAATTATTGAATGATTTAACGTTGATTAAACAAAAATCAATAGAAACCGGAAATACGATTCAGCAATATATTTTTAATCATTTAAATATATCCGTGGAAGAACAATATTATATTTTAAAAAAAGAACAGCCTTCATACGCCTCTGTTTTTCAACTTATTTTTGGTTCTATAACTTCTGTTTTTAGTAGTTTTATTTTAGTACTTGTATATTTTGCCTTTTTATTATTTTATCGAAATCATATCAAACGCTTCTTACTTAAAATGACACCGACTACTAAACGAGAAGAAATGCAATTTGTTATTTATAACGCCACCCAAGTTTCTCAACAATATTTATTGGGTTTATCTAAAATGATTATTTTGCTTTGGATAATGTATGCCATAGGCTTTAGTAGTATTGGAGTGGAAAACGCTTTCTTTTTTGCTATACTTTGTGGTTTGTTAGAAATTGTTCCTTATGTTGGAAATATTACGGGAACTTTATTAACGGTTTTGGTATCTGCCATTCACGGTGCTTCACCAACATTGCTTTTCGGAATTGTATTGGTTTATGGTATAGTACAACTTATACAAGGATGGCTTTTGGAACCTTTAATTTTGGGTCCTCAAGTAAAAATTAATCCACTTTTTACCATTTTAGTTTTAGTAATTGGACAGCTATTGTGGGGCATTCCTGGGATAATTTTAGCCATTCCGTTAACGGCAATTTTTAAAATTATTTGTGACCATATTGAAGCCATGAAACCGTATGGCTTTTTAATTGGTGAAATCGAATGTTCGACTAAAAAAAACTCATTGGTTCTAAGAATAAAGCATTTCTTTAGGTTGTAATTTTTTGCCACGGATTAAAGGATTAAACGGATTATAAATGTGTTGATTAGTTTTATCATTAAATACCTATGAATATCATAAGTTTTATAAAAAGTTGTATAACAGAATGTCTTGGATGTCACCTGATATTTGTAGAAATAATTTTAAACAAATTTTTAATATGAAAAAACTACTATTTCTGTGTATGTGTATAGGAATTACATTTACATCAAATGCACAAACGGCAGATAAAAAATGGAGTATTGGTGTTAACGGTGGAGTTGCACAATACAATGGCGATTTAGGAAGAGATTGGTATCAAACCGATAAACCGTATTATGGTTTTGGTGGGATAACCGCTTCAAGATATTTATGGGATTTTTTAGATGTTAATGTATCTTATGCAAGAGGTAATGTAGGATATGATGCTGACGTTACGGGTTTTAAAAGCGATTTTAGTTCGGTGGCATTACATTTAAAGTTTAACCTTTTTAGCCCTAAATATATTATTAGACCTTACCTTTTTGGAGGAATAGGCGCTATTTTATACGATAATCAATTGAATTTCCATAAAGAAAAAATTGACACAGTTTTACCTTCTGCAGGTGGTGGTGTTACATTCAGATTGTCACCCGAATTTTCAGTTTATTTACAAGAATCATTTATGTATACCAATAACGATGCTAGAGATGGTGTTGTATCAGGTAAAAATGATGATTATTTGTTCCACACTGTTGGATTAACCTACAATTTAGGTTCTAGTAAAGATACAGATGGTGATGGTGTTTCTGATAAAAAAGATACTTGTCCTGATACACCCGCATTAGTAGCGGTTGATAAAATGGGTTGTCCTTTAGATAAAGATGCCGATGGAATAGCAGA
>JBIPOM010000076.1:0-10696 GCA_044379175.1 Flavobacterium sp.
AATTTGCAAAAAAAATAATCATTTTTTTTGCGTTTTTTTTTAGTTTAATTCGTTCACTTTTGCAACAAATTGATTTGCAGCAACTTCGAATTCTTCTTTAACTAATTTATAATGTGCTTTTTTATTTTCTACATTTTTTTGGTTTACTTTTACCATTAACGCATCAAATGTATCGTAAATATCTCCTACTAAAGCCTCAGATGATTCCGTTGGTTTTCCTGTAGAAGTCATTTCCCAAATATATACTATGTTTAAGATATCTCCTAAAACGTAGTTAATTTCTTTTTTCAAGTTTTTAACGCTTGCCATTTTTTTATTTTTAAAATTATGTTGCAAAAGTAATCAATATATCAATACGTTGCTAATTAAATTGTAATTTCCAATAGCGTTGATTCACCAATTATTTCAAAATCATCAATAATAGCGGGTATAAGTAAAGTATCACCTTTTTTAAATGTAGCTTGAAAATGCAACATATTTATAGTAAAACTTCCTTCTGTACACATAAAAACAGTAAACGATTCTTTTGTTTTCTTCCAATTGTATTTTTCTGAAATTTTCAAAACATGTGTTTCAAAAAACGGACATTCTACTAAAGTAACAGATTTATTTGTTTCATCTTCGTAAACAATTTTAGTAGTAGTAGTTTCAAAATTTATGGCATCGAGTGCTAAATCAGTATGTAACTCTCTACTTACTCCATTTGCATCTACTCTATCCCAGTCGTATAATCGATAAGTGATATCGCTTGTTTGTTGAATCTCTGCAATTAAAACTCCGGCACCAATAGCATGAACTGTTCCTGTTTCTAGAAAAAAAGCATCTCCTTTTTTAACAGGTGTTTCATTTAAAATAGTAGCTAATGTTTTATTTTCTATATGTTCTTGATACTCTTCTTTATTAGTGCTGTCTTTAAATCCAACAACTAATCTGGCATTATCATCGGCTTGCATTACGTACCACATTTCTGTTTTACCAAAAGATTTGTGACGTTTTTTTGCCAATGCATCATTAGGATGAACTTGAATAGATAAATCTTCCTTTGCATCAATAAATTTAAAAAGCAAAGGAAAATTAAGTCCGAAGTTTTTTACAGAATCTGTACCTAATATTTCCGTAGGATATTTTTCTATTAATTGATTTAAATTCAACCCTTTAAAATCACCATTAGCCACTATGCTAATATCGTTTTCTACGGTAGATAATTCCCAACTTTCTCCGATTTGATTGCTTTCAAAAGAATTATTTAATAGCTCTTTTAATTTAGTGCCACCCCAAATTCGTTCTTTAAAAATGGGCTCAAAAAGTAATGGATAAAATAACATTTATTTACCTCTGAAGGTTACAAAATTTCGAGGTGTTTCGTATAAAACCACTTCTAAATCTAAATTAATATTAATATGTGTTCTTAATTTTTGCCAAATTACAACTGAAATATTTTCGGCAGTTGGGTTTAAATTTTCAAAATCAGGAACATCTATATTTAAATTTTTATGGTCAAACGCATTTTCAATATGTTCTTTTATTAAATCTGATAAAATTTTCACATCAATTACAAAACCTGTTTCTTGATCAATTTCACCCGTAACACTAACAATTAGCTCGTAGTTATGACCATGAAAATTTGGATTATTACATTTACCAAAAATAGCGTTGTTCTGTTCCATAGACCAATCTTTCCGATATAATCTATGAGCCGCATTAAAATGAGCTTTTCTACTTACTGTTACTTTCATTTTTTTATTTATTGTCATCAAAATGATGATAAAATTTCTCAAATATTATTTTAAACCAAACCGTATAAAGATTTGGATTTGCAATCATGTCATTTTTAATATCATCAATTTTCATCCATTTCCAATTCTCCACTTCATCTTTATTTATTTCTGGAAATTGATTGTAATAACCAATCATTACATGATCTAATTCGTGTTCAGTTAATCCGTTGTCAAAAGGAGCTTTATAAATGAAATGAAACATTTCTTCAAGCTCCGTTTCAAAACCCATTTCTTCACGAAGTCGCCTTGTTCCTGCTTGAATATTAGTTTCGTTTTCTCGTTGATGACTACAACAAGTATTGGTCCACAATAAAGGAGAATGATATTTATGATGCGCTCGTTGTTGTAACATAAGCTCGTTTCTGTCATTTAAAATAAAAACAGAAAAAGCCCTATGTAATACAGCTTTTTCATGGGCTTCTAATTTATTCATTAGCCCAATGGGATTGTCATTTGTATCTACTAAAATAACTTTTTCCTCTTCCACAGTTAAAAATTTATTTGTCAAATTTACAAAAAATTATTTTTTACTGCAAAGTTATAATGAAATAAAGACTTTAACGTAATGTTAATAAAATTGGGTTGGTTATACCATAAAAAATTGTATTTTTACGCTTCTTAAATTTTAAAATAAAAAATGGGTAAAATCATTGCAATTGCCAATCAAAAGGGAGGGGTAGGAAAAACAACAACTTCGATAAATCTTGCCGCTGCATTAGGCGTTTTAGAGAAGAAAGTATTATTAATTGATGCCGATCCGCAAGCAAACGCAAGTTCTGGTTTAGGAATTGATGTGGAAGGAGTAGAAATTGGCACCTACCAAATAATAGAACACAGCAATAAGGCAAAAGAAGGAGTAATTCCTACAAGTGCACCAAATGTTTGGATTATACCTGCACATATTGACTTAGTTGCCATAGAAATTGAATTGGTAGATAAAGACAGTAGAGAATATATGCTAAAGCAAGCGCTGCAAGAAATTAAGGAAGAATACGATTATATAATTATTGATTGCGCACCATCTTTAGGGTTATTAACATTAAATGCATTAACCGCTGCGGATAGCGTGGTAATTCCTATTCAATGTGAATATTTTGCATTAGAAGGTTTAGGGAAATTATTAAATACCATTAAAAGTGTACAAAAAATTCATAATCCAAGTTTGGATATTGAAGGACTACTACTTACTATGTATGATACCCGTTTACGATTATCAAATCAGGTAGTTGAAGAAGTTCAAAAGCATTTTAATAATATGGTTTTTTCGACTATTATTCAAAGAAATATAAAATTAAGTGAAGCACCAAGTTTTGGAGAAAGCATAATAAATTATGACGCGACTAGTAAAGGTGCTGCAAATTACTTAAATTTAGCAGAAGAAATTATCAAGAAAAACAGTAGTAAATAATGACAAAAGCAGTAAAAAAACCTGTATTAGGAAGAGGACTTTCAGCACTTTTAAGCGATCCTTCAAATGACATTAAGTCTGTTGAAGATAAAAATGCAGACAAAGTTGTAGGAAGTATCATAGAACTTGATATTAATTTTATTGAAATAAATCCGTTTCAACCTAGAACTAATTTCAATGAGGACACACTTCAAGAATTAGCAAAATCTATTAAAGAAGTTGGCGTTATTCAACCTATTACTGTTAGAAAATTAGAATTTAACAAATACCAACTAATTTCTGGAGAACGAAGATTACGTGCTTCAAAATTATTAGGTCTTTCTACTATTCCTGCCTATATTAGATTAGCAAACGACAACGAATCACTTGTTATGGCTTTGGTTGAAAATATTCAGCGTCATGATTTAGACCCGATTGAAGTTGCTATTTCTTACCAAAGATTAATTGAAGAAGTAAATTTAACTCAGGAAGAAATGAGCGAGCGCGTTGGTAAAAAACGTTCAACCATTACTAATTATTTACGTTTATTAAAACTAGATCCGATTATTCAAACAGGAATGAGAGATGGATTTATTTCAATGGGTCATGGTAGAGCATTAATTAATATTGAAGATCAAGAAGCTCAAAGCGATATTTATCATACAGTTGTTACTCAAAACTTATCTGTTAGAGATACTGAAGCGTTAGTGAAAAAATATCAAGAAGGATTAAAACCTAAAACAAGTAAAACAACTGCTTCAAAATCGTATGAAATTGCTATCGAACAAAAGAAAACTTTTGCAACCTTTTTTGGTGCAAAAGTAGAAATAAGCGTTGCAACTAATGGCAAAGGAAAAATAGCCATTCCTTTTCACTCTGAAGAAGATTTTAACCGAATTATGAAATTAATCAACAACTAGTGAAGCAGTTTCTTTACATATTTATTTTGCTTTTTTTTGGTATTACATTTTCCGTGGGTCAAAAGAGAGAATTAAAAATTGAAACTAAAGATATCATAAAGTCCGACATCAATCCGTTATCGCCAGCAAAAGCTGCTTTTTATTCGGCTATTTTACCAGGATTAGGCCAAGCTTACAATAAAAAATATTGGAAAATACCCTTAGTTTATGGCGCTATAGGCGCGGGAGTTTATTTTTTTATGGATAATAATAAAAAACATCACCAATTCCGTGACGAATACAAAAAACGACTAGCGAATGGCGGCGCAATTGATGCTTCAGATCCTACTTACGGGAAGTTAAGTACAGAAAGTATTATAAGAGGACAAAAATTCTATCAGAAAAACAGAGATTTATCCGTACTTATTACTGCGGGATTATACATATTAAACATTGTAGAAGCAAATGTTGATGCCCATTTATTGCAATTTAACGTAAATGATGATTTATCATTTAAACCTGACTTGTACATCAATCCATATACATTTAACCAAAATGTAGGCTTTACATTCACCTATCAATTTTAACATTTTATTTCGTAACATTTTATTTAAAACAACATCTAATCAAAATGAAAATAGCATTATTAGGATACGGTAAAATGGGAAAAGTAATTGAGAAAATTGCTTTAGAACGTGGTCATGAAATTGTGTTACGAAAAGACAGCTCTGACTCTTTTGAAGGAATTACTCAAGCAGATGTTGCCATAGATTTTAGCGTTCCAAGTAGTGCGGTTAGTCATATTTCAGAATGTTTGAACCAAAATATTCCCGTAGTTTCTGGCACTACAGGTTGGTTAGAAAATTATAATGAAATGGTAAATTTATGCCAAGAAAAAAACGGGAGTTTTATTTATGCATCGAACTTTAGTTTAGGAGTGAATATATTTTTTGAACTAAATAATTATTTGGCAAAAATGATGAAAAAGCTTTCTGATTATAAAGTTTCAATGGAAGAAATTCATCACACTCAAAAACTCGATGCGCCAAGTGGAACAGCAATAAGTTTGGCAAATGGAATTATAGATAATACAAATTATATCAACTGGACATTAGAAAGTCCAAGCGAAAATGAAATTCATATTGACGCAAAAAGAATAGAAAACATTCCTGGGACACATGCTGTTTTTTACGATAGCAAAGTGGATCAAATAGAAATCAAACATACCGCACATAGCAGAGAAGGCTTTGCATTAGGTTCGGTCATAGCTGCAGAATGGTTAATAGGTAAAAAAGGCGTTTTCACTATGAAAGACGTTTTGGGGATTAAGAGTATAGAAAATAGAGTATAGAATTTAGAAATAGATTTATAAATGAGGCATAATTATAAAAATCTTAAAATATGGCAAAATGGAATACTAATTACTAATGACATTTCAGATATATTATTAGATTTTCCAAGACATGAAAGATCCGATTTAAGCTCTCAAATAAGTAGATGTTCTGTATCTATTCCGATTAATATTGCTGAGGGTTCTTCAAGAACTGATAAATCTTTCAGTCATTTTTTAGACTTCTCATTAGGGTCGTCATTTGAATTAATTACACAACTAATTGTTGCAAAACACAGAAAATATATAAACGAAGAAACTTTTAATATATTAGAAAATAAAATTGAAGAATTTCAAAGAATGACTATGAGTTTTCAAAATGGTCTTAAATAGAGAAAACCTCTATTTTCTATTCTCTTTATTCTATTTTCTTTAAAAATCAAAAATTATGGAAATGACAGCTTGGATTATTACAGCATTAATTATTAGTACATTACACGCAATTTGTACTTGGAAATTGTACATAAAAGCAGGTAGAAAAGCCTGGGAAGCATTTATTCCTATATATAACGGAATTGTATTAATGCAAATCATAAAACGTCCAAAGTGGTGGGTGTTTTTACTGTTTTTACCTGTAATTAACTTATTAATTTTACCTGTAATTTGGATTGAAACCTTACGTACTTTCGGTAAAAAATCTACTGTAGATATGTGGTTGGGAGTTCTTACATTCGGATTGTATGTTGGTTATGTAAATTATACACAAAACGTTTCATATGAAGCGGAACGCGATACCAAACCAGCAACAAAAGCATTAGATACCTTAGGTTCAATCACTTTTGCATTAATTGTAGCTACTTTTGTACATACCTATTTTATTCAACCGTTTGTGATACCTTCTTCGTCGTTAGAAAAATCATTATTAATTGGTGATTTCTTATTTGTAAGTAAATTCCACTATGGCGCAAGAACACCAATGACTCCTGTTGCGGCACCAATGGTTCACGACTCAATTCCAGTTGTGAAAAAACTTTCGTATTTAAGTAAACCCCAATTACCATATTTTAGATTTCCAGCCTTAGAAAAAATAAAAAATAATGATATTGTTGTTTTCAACTGGCCAAGAGATACTCTTTCAAACATGTATAAACCTGCAACAGAAAGAATTGACAAACCTCGTGACAAAAAAACAAATTATGTAAAACGTTGCGTAGGAATTGCAGGCGACAGTTTACAAATTAAAGATGGAATTGTTTTCATAAATGGAAAAGAGCTTATTTTACCTGAAAGAGCAAAACCTCAATATTCTTATAAAATTAGTACCGATGGGAAAACCCCAATTGATTTTGAAACAATTTTAAGAAATATGCAAGTTACTGACCCAGCAGGAATGATAACTAGCGACACACTTTACGTTCAAGCATTAACTTTTGAAAACGCAGAAAAGTTAAAATCAATTAGTGGTATCACTTCCGTAAAAAGAATGATAAACAAAAAAGCTGAAGACGGAATATTCCCTGATTTTAAAGATGGAAATCCATCCGTGACTAACAATTGGAATGGTGATAATTTTGGTCCAATATATATTCCACAAGCAAGAAAAACTGTTACTTTAAACAAAGAAACGTTACCATTATACAAGATTATTATTACTGAATACGAAGGCAATACCTTAGAAGTAAAAGGTGATGAAATTAAAATTAACGGAAAATCTACAAATTCATATACCTTTAAACAAGATTATTACTGGATGATGGGAGACAACAGACATAATTCGTTAGATGCGCGTTATTTTGGTTACACACCAGCAGATCATATTGTTGGAAAACCCATTTTTATTTGGATGAGTTTAGATTGGAATGCTAAAGGCCTACTAAATAAATTTAGAACCGAACGTTTCTTTACAACTGTTAGTGGCGAAGGGCAACCAGAATCATATTTTAAATACTTCTTAATCCTTTTAGCAGGATATTTTGCATGGGATTGGTATAGAGGTAAGAAAAAGAAAAAAGACGAATTACTTTAATTAAAAATAAACACATAGTCATATAGTTTTTTTGAGTTGTTTTTTCTAATAGAACACAGCGTTATGATAACTATTTTTAGCATAGCCACATAACTTTGCTAAAAACTATGTACCTATCTGTTTTAAAAAATAAAGTATGAATAACATATTACTCTATCCAACCTATTTTCCATCAATCAGTCATTATATTGCTATGATTCATGCTGAATCGGTTACATTTGAAGTAGAAGATACCTTTCAAAAACAAACTAATAGAAACCGAATGTACATTTATAGTCCAAATGGAATTCAAATGTTAAATATATCGGTAAAGCATGACGGCACAAAATGTGGGTTTAAAGATATTAAAATAGACAATCAATACAATTGGCAAAAAAATCATTTTAAGTCACTTGAAGCCGCTTATAAGAATTCGCCATTTTACGAATACTTCATAGATGATTTACAATCCATATTCGAAAAGAAGCAAGAGTTTATGTTAGATCTAAACTTTGAAATATTTGAAAGAATAAATGATGCTTTAGGAATTTCCATTCCTTTTGAGAAAACAACGGAATATTTTCATGAAGTTACTGATAAAACTGATTTTCGATATTTAGTAAATGGAAAAAAAGACAGCACTCAAATAGAACAGTATACTCAAGTTTTTGATAACAAACACGGATTCATAAATAATTTATCCATTTTAGATTTATTGTTTAATGAAGGAAGATATGCAGTAGATTATTTAAAACAGCAATATTTATAATTTCTTCTTATAACTAATAACAAAAAAAACGTCCCGATTTTCATCGGGACGTTTTGCATATTGTATAACAGAAATTACACGTTGTGTTCTTCCTCAATTTGTTTTTTATCTGAAACAGACATTGAATCTACTAATACCGGTGTTGCAATAAATAGTGAAGAATATGTTCCTACTATAATACCAATCAACATCGCAAAGATAAACCCACGAATAGAATCGCCACCAAATACAAACATAATTGCCAATACCATAATCATCGTTAATGAGGTGTTTAATGTACGAGATAATGTAGTATTTACAGAATCGTTTACAATTTTGTTGAAGTTACCATGGTGCGATTTTCCACCTAAGAATTCACGTACTCTATCAAATACAATTACGGTATCATTCATAGAATATCCAATAACCGTTAGAATTGCAGCAATAAAGTGTTGGTCAATTTCCATGTGAAATGGCATGTATTTGTATAGCAAAGAATAAATACCTAATACAAAAATAACGTCATGCGCCACTGCAGCAATTGCTCCTAATGAATATTGATATTTTCTAAACGAAATTACTAAGTATAAACAAACTAATAACATCGCTCCTAATACAGCCCAATATGCATTTGTTTTGATATCATCTGCAATAGAAGGTCCAACTTTCATAGCTTGTAACACTCCAAATTGTTTTCCTTCTTGAGTGTTAGTAAACTCATCGTAAGAAATCTCTTTAGCATAGAATTTTTTCAAACCTGCATATAATTTTTCATTTACTTCTTTATCAACCTCAACACCTTGCTTGTCGATTTTGTATTTTGTAGTAATTTTTAACTGATTGTCGTTACCAAATGTTTTTGCTTCCGCTTTGTCAAAAAAGGCAGCTGTAGAAAGTGCATTTGAAACCTCTTCTGAAGAAACTTTTTTATCAAATTGTACTTGGAATGTTCTTCCACCAACAAAGTCAATACCTTGATCAAAACCATTAGTAAAGAACGAAATAAAACTAACTAAACAAACGATTAAAGAAAAAGCATAAGTAAATTTCTTGATTTTTAAGAAATCGAAGTTAAACCCTGTAAACCAGTTTTTAGTAATGTTTGTACAGAATTGTAAACTTCTTCCTTTAGCTATATCTGCATCAATAAAAAAACGTGCAATAAAAATAGAAGTAAATAATGAAGTTAAAATACCTATTAATAAAGTAATAGCAAAACCTCTAATCATTCCTTCTCCAAAAATGTATAATATAGCTCCAGTTAATACGTGCGTTACATTCGCATCAATAATAGAACGCATAGCGCCTTTCCATCCGAAAGCAGCAGTTACTGCATTTTCTAATGACAAGCCAGCTCTTAATTCTTCTTTTGCTCTTTCATAAATAATAATATTCGCATCTACTGCAGTTCCCATTGTTAAAACTATACCTGCAATACCTGGTAAAGTCAATACAAAACCAAAGTTAGCCATGGCTCCAAATAACAATACTAAGTTTAATAGTAACGCTACATTAGCATACCAACCTGCTCTTCCATAATAGAAAACCATCCAGAAAGAAACTAATAATAAACCAATGATAGAGGATAAAATACCATTATCAATAGCCTCTTGACCTAAAGAAGGTCCTACTACTGCTTTTTGAACGATATCTGCCTTAGCTGGTAATTTACCTGCTCGTAATACATTTTCTAAATCGGCAGTTTCTTCTAATGTGAAAGAACCTGAAATTTGTGTTTGTCCACCAGAAATTGCTGCTTTTGCAGTAGCTGCAGAATAGACTACATTATCTAATACAATACAAACTTGATTTCCGTTTTTAGCAATATCACCTGTTAATTGTTCCCATTTTCTAGAACCAACTGGATTCATTTGCATGCTTACTGCTGGTTTACCAAATTGATCAAAATCTGCACTAGCATCTGTAATGGCACCACCTAATAATGGCGCAACACCATCTGCGGTTCCTTTTAAAATATATAATTCTGTAACATCACCTGTTTTAGAAGTTGTTTTTCCCCAAGCAAATTTTGCATTTGAAGCTGTTGCAGGTAATAAAGCTCTAATTTCAGCTCTTTTTAAATACGAGTTAATTTTAGCTGTATCTTTTACATTATATCCAATTAATCCAGATGGACTAGGAATTGCATTTTCAAATAAAGGTCCTAAATCTTTAGCTGCTTTTTTTGCAGCATCTTTTTTATCACCTAATAATTCATTTACTTTAGATTTTGGATCTACCGCTTTGGTTGTATCAACAACAGCAACAGCTGCAGCTGGTTTTTTCTCAGTTGCTTTTAAAGCATCATTTGCAGCAGTAAAGAAGTTACCTAATTCTTCTGGTTTTAAAGTTTCCCAAAATTCTAATTGTGCGGTTTGAGATAATAATTTTTCAACTCTATCTAAATCTTTAGCACCTGGTAATTCTACTAAAATTCTTCCAGTTTCACCAATTTTTTGAATATTTGGTTGGGCAACTCCGAATTTATCAATACGTTTAGTTAATACTTTATAAGCACTTTCAATAGATACAGCAACTTTCTTTTTCAA
>JBIPOM010000077.1:0-10669 GCA_044379175.1 Flavobacterium sp.
TATTCATCGCGTGAGAAACGTTGTTTCCAACCATTGCTCTTTTTCCTGTTAGTTCACAAACTCTTGACATTATTCTAAACTTTTATATCGTTATTCTAAATAAGGGTGCAAAGAAAAGAATTTTTACATTACTATGCAACTATTTTTAATTAGTTTTTTGAAATTTCTTTATACAACCATTCAAATGTTTTGTTAACTGCCCTATCAATAACCTTTTCACGTGGTTGACCAAAATTAAATTCTTCAACAAAAACGTCATTTGGTGTTGCTATAGCTATAAAAACAGTTCCTATTTCTGCATCGCTATTTCCTTTTGTTGGGCCAGCATTACCTGTTGTTGCTATTGCATAATCGGTATTAAAAATAGTTTTACAGTTTATAGCCATTTCTTTTGCCACTTCTTTGCTAACCACAGAAAATTTTTGAATGATTTCTGGATTCACTTTTAACACATCTACTTTAATTTGATTAGAATAAGCCACTACACCACCTTTAAAATAAGCAGATGCCCCAGAAATAGAAGAAACACATTGTGCAATTTTCCCCCCAGTACAACTTTCTGCTGTAGATAAACTTACTTGTTTCTGAGTTAATAATCTTGCCAAAACTACTTCAATTGTTTCGTCTTCGTCATACCCTACAATAATTTCACCTATTAAGGGTTTCAACTTATCTATTTCATTTAAAATTGCTTCTTTTAAGAAAGCTTCATCTGTACCTCGAGCCGTTAATCTTAATCGAACTTTACCAGGACTTGGCAAATAGGCTAATTTAATATAATTAGGTAAATTTAGTTCCCAATCTTCAATTTGTTCGGCAATGGCGCTTTCTCCTCGTCCATAAGTCATTAATGTTTTATGAACAATATAAGGTCTTTCAAACGCATTAATTAAATAAGGAACCACTTCATTGTCAATTAAATACTTCATTTCATATGGCACACCAGGCAATGAAATAAACACCGTATTTTGATGTTCCATTAGCATTCCAGGAGCTGTACCAGATGTATTGAAAAGTACTTTTGATTTTGATGGTACTTTTGCCTGATCAATATTTAATTGTGTAATTGGTTTTTTATAAATACCTTCAATTATACTTTTTACTTGAACCAAAACAGCGTCATTTTGCACTAAAACATCATCAAAATAATCACAAAATGTTTTCTTAGTAATATCGTCTTTTGTTGGGCCTAAACCACCCGTAATTAGTACAACATCAAACTTATTTTGAACATCATGCAGCGTTTTTAATATATGGTTTTTATCATCCGAAATAGATAGCATTTCATGAGTAGCAATTCCGATTTTATCTAATGCTTTTGCAATGTAAGACGAATTTGTATCAATAATTTGACCTATTAATATTTCATCTCCAATTGTAATTATTGCTGCTTTCATCTTTTAAATATTTTTGTAAAAATAAGAAAACCACGCCAAAGGCATGGTTAAACATATAATAAAAATAAGGTTTATAACTTAAAATCTTTTTTTATTTCATCTACGGCAGCAGCAATTCTTGTTTTTAATGTTCTAAATACCTCCTTAATTTCTTTTCGCTTGCCTTCCTCTTGTGTCCAATCCATAATAAACACAACATCTTCATATGCCATATCCATTCCTAACAAATCTAGTGTTGGTTTGATTTTGTGAGCAGAAGCATATGTTTTAGTATAATTTTTAAGTTCAATTGCTTCTTTCATAGCTTGAATTTCGAAAGGCACTTCTTCTAAAAACAAAGATGCAATTTGAAGTGCAAATTCGTTATCATTTTCAGAAATTTCATATACTTTTGATAAATTATACTGTAAAGCCATTTATTTTACTTGAATTTTAAACATCTGTTTACCTTCTAAAAAGCCTTCTAATACATCATTTTCTTTGACTGCTGCTACTCCTTTTGGAGTCCCAGTAAAAATGATATCTCCTTTTTTTAAGGTAAAAAACTGCGAAACATAAGAAACTATTTCATCAATATTCCATAACATCATTGAAGTAGTTCCATCCTGAACGATTTCATTATTTTTTCGTAGTTCAAAGTTAATGTTTTCTAGAGAAGGAAAATGTATTTTCGGTAAAAAGTCACCAATAATCGCTGAATGGTCAAATGCCTTCGCTTTTTCCCAAGGCAATCCTTTTTCTTTTAAAGTCGTTTGCACATCTCTTGCAGTAAAATCGATTCCTAAACCAATTTCATCATAATATTTATGAGCAAATTTTGGACTAATATATTTTCCTACTTTACAAATTTTCACCAAAACCTCTACTTCATGATGCACATCATTACTAAATTCTGGAATTACAAATGGTGTTTTTTTAGGCAAAATAGCTGTGTCTGGCTTCATAAAAATAACTGGCTCAGATGGGCGTTCGTTTTGTAATTCTGAAATATGATCAGCATAATTTCTTCCGATGCAAATGATTTTCATTTTTTTGGGTTTTGGGTATTGGATATTGGGTATTGGGTTTTGGGTACTAGGCTAACCTGTAACCCAATACCTTAAAACTTATACCTTATACCTATTTTGTATTTAATTTTCTTAATTTCAAACCTGTTAACACTTTTTTGGTATATAGCGGGAAATCGGCATTTTGAATCCAACCAAAATAACCTGGATCTTTATCAAATACCTCATCTACTAAAACATTTTTATATTTTCCAAAGCTAAACATTTCTTGTCCTTTATCATTCATCACAATCATACCTGCAAAATCAACAGATTTTTTACGAGTGGTAAATTCCGATAAGGCTTTCATATCATTTTGCAAATCAGGATATCTTTCCAATTGTCCCAATAAAATTTCATATGTAGCCATAGTATCTGCAGCTGCTGTATGTGCGTTTTCTAATGTTTTACCACAATAGAATTTTAAGGCGGCAGACAAAGTACGTTCTTCTTTTTTATGAAAAATAGTTTGCACATCTACAGAAACTCGGTTCTTCATATCAAAATCTACACCTGCACGAAGCAATTCCTCTGCTAATAAAGGAATGTCAAATCTATCCGAATTATATCCTGCTAAATCCGAATCTTTTATCATAGCATAAATTTGAGAAGACAATTCGGAAAAAGTAGGTTCATTTGCTACTTTTTCGTTTGTAATTCCGTGTACTGCTGTAGTCTGAGGCGGAATTGGAATGGTTGGATTCACTAACCAAGTTTTGCTTTCCTTATTTCCGTTTGGAAACACCTTTAAAATTGATATTTCAACAATTCTGTCTTTTCCAATATCTATTCCGGTAGTTTCTAAATCAAAGAAACAGATTGGTCTTGTAAGTTTAAGTTCCATTTTTATATATTAAAGTACAAAGTTAAAAAAACCCAATAGTAAATGAACTATTGGGTGAATTATTATTTATTTATTTTTCCTTAGTAATCTCTATTAACATCAAATGCTTCTAAATATTCAGCTACTTGTTTTACGAAACTTCCACCTAAAGCACCATCTACAACTCTATGGTCATAAGAATGTGATAAAAACATTTTCTGACGTATACCAATAAAATCACCTTCTGGAGTTTCAATAACTGCTGGTACTTTTCTAATAGCTCCTAACGCTAAAATTCCCACTTGTGGCTGATTAATAATTGGTGTTCCAAAAACAGAACCAAATGTTCCTACATTAGTTACTGTATAAGTTCCACCTTGTGTGTCGTCTGGTTTTAATTTTCCTGCTTTCGCACGACCACCTAAATCATTTACTGCTTTTGCCATACCAACTAAATTTAATTGGTCTGCATTTTTAATTACAGGAACAATTAAGTTTCCATTTGGTAAAGCTGCTGCCATTCCTAAATTGATATTTTTACGTTTTACAATAAAATCGCCATCAACAGAAATATTCATTCCTGGGAAATCTTTTAAGGCTTTTGCTACCGCTTCCATCATAATTGGTGTAAACGTTAGTTTTTCTCCTTCGCGTTTTTCAAAAGCTGTTTTTACTTTATCTCTCCATTTTACAATATTAGTAACATCCACTTCAATAAACGATTGTACATGTGCGGAAGTTTGAACCGATGCTACCATATAACCCGAAATCAACTTTCGCATTCTGTCCATTTCCACAATTTCGTCTCCACCATTTACTGAAACTGGTGCAGGGTTTTGGGTTTTAGGTTGTTGGGTTGAAGTTGTAGGCACCACAACATTTGGACTTGCAACTTGCGACTTGCGACTTTCTATATACTTTAAAATGTCTTCTTTATTTACACGACCATCTTTACCTGAACCTAAAATAGATTCTAATTCTGTTAACGAAATACCTTCCGCTTTTGCCATATTTTTTACTAATGGCGAAAAGAATTTATCTGAACCTGAAAAATCTGCAGGAGCACTTGTTTCAATAGCAACCTCAACCATTTTAGTAACTTCTGCTACTGCTACTGGAGCTTCCGATTTTACTTCAGGAGTTGCATTTATAGCTCCACCTTCTGTTTCAATAATAGCTATTGTTTGCCCTACTTGAACAACATCATCAACTTGAAACAAAATTTCAACTAAAGTACCAGAAACTTCAGAAGGCACTTCACTATCTACTTTGTCTGTAGCAATTTCTAAAACCGCTTCATCCATATCGATATGTTCACCCACTTTTTTTAACCAATTTGTAATGGTTGCTTCTGCTACACTCTCTCCCATTTTTGGAAGTTTCAATTCAAATCTTGCCATATTATTATTGTAATGTTGAGTTCTTTAATTATTACTGCAAAATTAATAAATATTTTGATGTTTTATCACGAAAAAATCAAAAAATCAAAAAATTAGCACTTCGCCTCTATCGGTTGAATTATTACTACCTATTAAGTAATTTGATTGCGAAATATAGTTTTTAAAAGTAATATTCTTCGATTTATGTTTTTCCATAAAATGAATTATTTCTGCAAAAGAAAATGAATTGGTGTCAAATATCAACTCGGAGTTTATATTATTTTTGTTTTTAAATTGCTTAAAATCAGTTAAATATTCAATTGGTTTATTTAAATTCAATTGAATATTTTGTTTTGAAAATACAATATATTTATCAATTTCTCTGGCCCATTTTTGTGGCTTTTTTTGTTTAAAACCCGCAAATAAAAAGCTCCCAATTTGTATAAAATTATCAAAGAAAAAGGACTTTTTAAAATGTTTTTTATAAAAAAACTGCATCGCTTCTCGGAAACGTTCCAAATATTTTTCGTCTTTAACCGTGCTTTCCCCTTTATAATGTATTACTGATGTTTCATGAAAATAGAAGTTTTCCATTCCTAATTTTTGAATCATATAACTCAAATCGATATCATCTGAATACATGAAGCAATTCTCATCAAATCCACCTACTTCTGTATATAAATTACGTTTCATAAACATAAAAGCACCAACTAAAACATCGACTTTTCCTGATTGATTTTCAGATAAATGCTGGGCATAATATTTTCCAAAAAAATTAGAAATTTTATATAAACCAAAAATTTTAGTAAATGCCACCCAAGGTGTTGGAACTCCGCGCTTACTTTCTGGAAGAAAATTTCCGGTGCCGTCTATTAACTTACAGCCAATAATTCCAGCTGACAGCTGACAGCATTTAGCTAACAGCTTTTTAAACGTATCTTCAGCAACAACCGTATCTGGATTTAAAATACAAATGTATTCGCCCTTAGCTTGTTGCACAGCAATATTATTACCTTTAGGAAAACCTAAATTCTCTTTATTTTCAATAAGCGTAATTTGTGGAAATAGTTGCTTCATCATCAGACAACTATCATCCGAAGAATTATTATCCACAACAATAATTTCAGCATCTATGTTTTCCAGTGCTTTTTGAACACTTCGCACACATTGCTCTAAAAAATAGCGTACATTATAATTAAGTATGATTACAGATAGTTGCATGTTGCGAAGATAACAAAAGTTTATTTTAATTAAACAGAAAGAGAAAGATTAAAAAAAAGCATTATATTAGTACTCTAAAAAATCATTCAACTAAATATATAAAAATGAAATTAATTTATCAAACATTACTCTTTTTTTACTCTATTTCATTGTTTGCACAAGATGACATAAAAACAAATTATACCAAAAAAGAAGTATTTATTACCATGCGTGATGGTACCAAATTATTTACTGCAATTTATTCGCCTAAAGACATTTCTAAAGACAAAAAATATCCAATCTTAATGCAAAGAACATGTTATAGTATCGCACCATATGGAGAAGAAAACTATAAAAAATCTTTAGGTCCAAATACCTATCTATCAACTGACAAATATATTTTTGTATATCAAGATGTTAGAGGAAGATACATGAGTGAAGGTGTTTTTACAAATATGACTCCACAAGTGGAACACAAAACTAAAAAAGACATTGACGAAAGTACAGACACTTACGATACATTAGAATGGTTGGTAAAAAACATTGCATTTAATAATGGTAAAGTTGGACAATACGGCACTTCGTATCCAGGTTTTTATTCTGCAGTTGGTGCTTTAGCCAAACATCCAGCATTAGTAGCATCCTCACCACAAGCACCTATATCCGACTTCTTTTTTGATGATTTTCATCATAATGGTGCTTTTTTAATGGGTTATTTTAAAACTTTTCCTGTATTTGGAGTTCAAAAAACAAAAGCAGAAGAAAAAGCATGGTATTCAGACCAATCTATAAAATCCACTTCAAGAGATGGGAGTTTGTTTTACAATGAAATAGGAACCTTAAAGCAAGGTGTTGACAAATACTATAAAAACAATTTTTTCATGCAAGAAATAGTAAGTCATCCAAATTATGATGCCTTTTGGCAGTCCAGAAATTTACTTCCTCATTTAAAAAACATCAATCATGCAGTAATGACAGTTGGCGGATGGTTTGATGCAGAAGATTTAGCGGGCCCTTTAAACATCTACAAAACCATCGAAAAAAATAATCCAAAAGCTAAAAACTCAATAGTTATGGGGCCTTTTTCTCATGGTGGATGGTCAAGAGAATCGGGTAAACATTTTCATAACGACATTTATTTCGGAGACAGTATTGCTACTTTTTATCAAAAAAATATAGAATATAAATTCTTCAATCATTATCTAAAGGAAAACTCCAAAAATGGGGTTGCACTTCCAGAGGCTTACATGTTTGATACTGGTAAAAAAGAATGGAAAGAATTTTCAAATTGGCCACCTAAAAACAGTAACAAATTAAATTTATATTTAGATTCAGACGGAAAAATCAAGAATGAAAAGCCAAATATTACAACATATTCTGAATACTATAGCGATCCAAACAAACCCGTTCCAAGCAGTATAAATTATAGTGATATGAATGGTTTTACTCCAAGAAACTATATGTCTGAAGACCAAAGATTTGCTTTAAACAGACCTGATGTTTTAACTTTTACAACAGAATACTTAACGGAAGACGTTACATTAGCTGGAGAAATTATGGCAAAATTGAAAATTGAATCTACTTCTTCGGATGCTGATTTTATTGTAAAAATAATTGATATATACCCACCTGATGAACCTCAGAACAAAGACAAACCAACTGTGTTATATGCGAATTATCATCAAATGGTTAGAAGTGAAATAATGCCTGCTCGCTTTAGAAATAGCTTTGAAATTCCAGTTGCATTAATACCAAATACAACAACTGAAGTTAATTTCAGATTACAAGATGTATTACATACATTCAAAAAAGGGCATAAAATTCAAATACAAATACAAAGTACTTGTTATCCATTATTTGCAATTAATCCTCAAAAATTTATTGACAATCCATATTTAGCGACCAAAGACGACTACACAAAATCATTTTTAAAAATCTCAACTGATAGTTTCATTGAAGTTGAAATCATAAAATAATCCAAAAGCTGTCCTAACCGACAGCTTTTTATTTACATGTAAAAATTGTTTCGTTCTATTCAATAACCTATTTTTGCAAAACAATTGGCGTTTTGCCACATTGTCTAATTGACAAATTGACAAATGAATTACCTTTCAGTAGAGAATATATCAAAATCGTACGGAGAACGTGTCCTTTTCAAAGACATTTCTTTTGGAATAAATAAAGACCAAAAAATTGCTTTTATCGCTAAAAACGGTTCGGGAAAAACTACCATTATGAACATGATTAATGGTTTTGATGAGCCTGACACTGGTCAAGTGGTGATTAGAAAAGGAATTAAAATGGCGTTTTTGAGTCAGAATTTTAATTTACAAGACGAATTAACGATTGAAGAAAGCATTTTTGCCTCAGACAATGAGGTTTTACAAGTAATAAGAAACTACGAAAAAGCATTAGAGAATCCAGAAGACGAAGAAAAGTATCAGAAAGCATTTGACGATATGGATCGTTATACTGCTTGGGATTTTGAAACACAATACAAGCAAATTTTATCAAAATTAAAACTTGACGATTTAAAATTAAAAGTTAAAAAATTATCTGGTGGGCAAAAAAAGCGTTTATCATTAGCCATTATTTTAATTAATAGACCCGATTTATTAATTTTAGACGAGCCAACCAATCACTTAGATTTAGAAATGATTGAATGGCTTGAAGATTATTTTGCCAAAGAAAACATCACTTTATTTATGGTGACACACGACCGATTTTTCTTAGAACGTGTTTGCAATGAAATTATTGAATTAGATAACGGAAAACTGTATCAATATAAAGGAAATTACTCCTATTATTTAGAGAAAAAAGAAGAACGTCAAATTTCTGAAAACTCAAGTATTGATAAAGCTCAGAACCTTTTTATTAAGGAATTGGCATGGATGCGTCGTCAACCAAAAGCAAGAACTACCAAATCCAAATCGCGTCAAGATGATTTTTATGTGATTAAAGAAAAAGCGGAAAGTCGCCGGAAAGAAAATGTAGTAGAGCTTGAAATTAATATGGAACGAATGGGAAGCAAGATTATCGAAATGGTAAAATTGAACAAAAATTTCCCAGACAGAACTATTTTAAAAGACTTTACCTACGCGTTTCAACGTGGTGAACGTATTGGAATTATTGGGAAAAACGGAACTGGAAAATCGACTTTCTTGAACATTTTAACCAAAACTATGGAACCCGATTCTGGAAAAGTTATTATTGGCGATACAATTAAAATTGGATATTATACACAGAGTGGCATCAACCCAAAACCTGGGCAAAAAGTTATAGACATAATTAAAGAGTACGGAGAATACATTCCACTTACGAAAGGAAAAATTATTTCGGCTTCACAATTATTAGAACGTTTCTTATTTGATGCTAAAAAGCAATATGATTTTGTAGAAAAATTAAGTGGTGGCGAGTTAAAACGTTTATATTTATGTACGGTTTTAATTCAGAATCCGAATTTCTTAATTTTAGATGAACCTACGAACGATTTAGATATTGTTACGCTAAATGTGTTAGAAAGTTTTTTATTAGATTTCCCTGGCTGCTTGTTAGTAGTGAGTCATGATAGGTATTTTATGGATAAAATTGTGGATCATTTATTTGTATTTAGAGGGCAAGGTGAAATTGAAGATTTTCCTGGAAATTACTCTGATTTTAGAAGTTATGAAGATTCCGTAGAGCCAAAAGTTTTAAATAGCGTAAGCACTGATAAAGGAAGTTGGAAACAAAATCAACCAGCCAAAGCAGGATTAAACTTCAACGAGCAAAAGGAATTTAATAAAATTGAAAAAGACATTAAAGATTTAGAATATCAAAAAAAGCAAATTGAACAAGAATTTTCGGACGGAAAAGTAGCTGATGATAAAATTGAAGCTAAAGCGAATGAATTACAAAAAATAATTCAAACTTTAGAAGAAAAAGAAGCTCGTTGGTTTGAATTGAGCTCAAAAATAGAATAATAAAAGTTAGCCGCGGATTTCTCAGATTAACACAGATTTTTTTGTTTTAATTATTATAATCCGTGAAAATCATTTAATCTGTGGCAATATAAATGAATCATTTATTAAAATCATACATAAAATTCCTTTGGAACTCCAAAAACGAACACGGTGTGCATTCGCCTTTTGTTTTTGATTTGGTTACGAAATGTTTTTATGATAAAACAAAATTTCCAGAATATTCACTTTTAAAAAATAATTCAAAAAGAGCCCGATTGTTTTTTAGAATTATTAGATATTTCAAACCCAAAACTATTTTAGAAATTGGAAATGCAACTGAATTATATACTAATTTATTTTCTTCAGAAATAATCTCAATTGAAGATTTTGAAAAAAACAAACTTTCTAAAAATGACAAGACTTTCGACTTAGTTTACTTCAACCAAAACGAATCACAAAAAACTACGATCGCGTATTTCGAATTGTTATTACCTACTGTGGCGAATGATTCCGTTTGGATAATTAATGACATTCATAAATCAAATGAAAATGAAAATACTTGGAAAATCATAAAAAACCATCCTAAAGTAAAAGTTACGATTGATGCATTTCATTTCGGAATGGTGTTTTTTAGAGCTGAGCAAGAAAAAGAACATTTTGTGATTCGTGTTTAGTATTACACAAAGATTCACAAAGAATTCACAGAGTTTCACTAAATACTATTAAAATTAATTTTATTATATAAAGTGTGTCTTGAAATACTTTTAAAAAAATCTTTGCGTTTCTTTGCGACTAACTTTGCGACACTTTGCGGTAAAATATTATTTTTAAAACTGTAACAAAATCTTCTATTTAACTACTTATTACTTGTAGTAATTATTGT
>JBIPOM010000269.1:0-2823 GCA_044379175.1 Flavobacterium sp.
AGGCCTTTCGGTCGCGCCGGTTCGGCCCCGGCCGAGCCGCCATGGAGCTCCGCCACCAGGCGGACGATGCTCAGGCCCAGTCCGCTACCCCCGGCCCGGCGAGATTTGTCGGTCCGGTAGAAACGATCGAAGAGCCTCGGGAGGTCGGCGGTCGTCACCCCTGCCCCATCGTCTTCGACGCTCAGTTCGGTCCCGTCCGCCGTATCGCGGGTCGCGATCCGGAGCCGCGTCAGGCCGGCAGCGTGAGCCAGCGCGTTGTCGATCAGGTTCTGGATCAGCCGGCGTGCCTGGATCGGGTCGGCCCCGACGTCCTGCGTCGCCGCCAGGTCCAGGCTGAGCGTCACGCCGGCCGCCTTGCAGCGGGCGTCGAACTCCGTGGCCACTTCGCGGGCCGCGGCATGCAGCGCGCCGGCTTCGCGGCGGACATCACGGGAGGACTCGAGGCTCGCCAAGGCGAGCAGGCCTTCGACGAGTCCTTGGAGACGGCCGACGGAATTGACGATCTTCTGCGTGAAGCGCGCGCGGTCTTCGGCCGACATCGTCGCCTGGTCTTCGGCGAGCGTCTCCGCGTAGCCGCGGAGGATCGTCACCGGCGTCCGGAGGTCGTGCGACACGTTCGTGACGAAGTCGCGCTCCATCGCCTGCAGGCGCTTCAGCGCGGTCACGTCCGCCAGCACGAAGATCGCGGCGCCCGGACCGAACGCTTCCGGGTCAGTGCGCGCGCCGGCGGCCTGCAGCCAGACGTCGGCCAACGGCGCGCGGTTGAGGAGCAGCGTGGCCCGCGCGTCGCCTTCGTCGCGTACGCGCCGGATCAGTTCGATGAAGTCCGCGCTGCGGACGAGCGGCACCACCGGTCCGCCGACATCTTCTTCGGCGAGACTGAAGAGCGCCGCCGCCGCGGGGTTCGCGAGACGCAGGCGGTCCTGCGCGTCGACGACGAGTACGGCGTCGGTGAGCGGCGCCAGCAGCGCCTCGATGCGCCGCCCGGCGGCGGCGCGGATCTCACCTTCGTTCTCGGCGCGTCCTTCGATCGCGATGAACAGTTCTTCCAGGCGCAGCTTGCGCACCAGCCAGCCTTGCGGCCGCGGGCCGGCGTCCGCGGCGAGCAGCGTGCGGCGCGCCCAGCGTACGTGCGCGGCGATGGTGGCGAAGCCCCAGACGGCGCCCGCGCCGAGCGCGAACAGGAGCAGCCAAGGGAGCCAGGTCATCGGCTTCGGATGCTGTCGTCGTCGCGAGGACGCGCGAGCGCAAAGCGGTTCAGCCGTTCACGCGGTAACCGACGCCGCGCACCGTATCGATCACGTCGCCGGCCGGCCCGAGCTTCTCGCGGAGGCGGCGCACATGCGTGTCCACCGTGCGCGTCTCGAGGTCGGGCGAATAATTCCAGACGTCGGCGAGCAGCTCTTCACGCGACTGCACCCTGCCCTTCCGCTCGAGCAGCAGGCGGAGCAGTTTGAATTCGGTCGCCGTCAGGTCGACGGGCTTGCCCGCCGCGGTCACTTCATGCCGTTCGATGTCGAGGAGCAGCGCGCCGGCGGCGAGACGTGTCGACGGCTTGGCCGCCGCGGACTTCGCGCGACGCAGGAGCGCTTGGGCGCGGAGCATGAGCTCCCGCGTGTCGAAAGGCTTGGTCACGTAATCGTCGGCGCCGGACTCGAGGCCTTTGACCTTGTCGGCCGTCTCGCCCTTGGCCGTGAGGAAGATCACGGGGGTGTCCTGAAGGAGTGCGTCGGCGCGGACCATGCGGAGGAGCTGCACGCCGGTGAGTTCGGGCATCATCACGTCGAGGATGATCAGGTCCGGGCGGAAATCCCGCGCCAGGCCGATGGCCCGCAGCGGGTCGTTGAGCGTCCGGATGGCGTAGCCCGCCTGCTTGAACTTATAGTCCAAGAGCTCGGTGACGTCGGCTTCGTCGTCGACGATCAAGATGCGCTTGAGATGTTCGGCGTCCATGGGTGCGCCCCTACATAAGAGCACCCTGTTCCTAAGCGCCAGAGTTAGGTGTCAATGATGGCGGTCGCGTGACGCCACTCTTTTTAATACATAAGAACATCACTATCAATAGTTTATGTAGTTTAGAAACACGACCGTCACACCGTGCGGCCACAATCTTTACATAGGGCTGTTCCACGTGGAACAGCCCCCTTCCCTACCCTCATCTTCTCGCTCTTACTTAGAGCGGAAAAGGACCATCAGCAGCGAGATGTCGGCCGGGTTCACCCCGCTGATCCGGCTGGCCTGACCCAGGGTCTTGGGCTGGATGTTGTGGAGTTTCTGGCGGGCTTCGATTCGCAGGCCGTAGGCTTTTAGAAAATCAAAGCCTTCAGGCACCTTAAAGGAGTCCAGGTCGTGAAGTTTGCGGGCGTTGCGCGTTTCGCGCTCCAAATAGCCGCGGTATTTGACGCGGTACATGACTTCGGCCTGAACTTCCGGCGCTTCGGCCAGGAATGTCGGCGGCAAGTCCTTGGGGGTCGAATCCCAATTACGGCGGATGACATCACCCGCGATCCCGCCCGGGATCGCCAGCTTCTCAAGGTATTCTATCCAATGGGAGACTTTCTGGGCCTTGGCCTGAATCCGGGATAGACGATCAGGCGGCACGAGGCCGAATTCGGCGATTTTGTCCTTAAGGCGCAGCTCAGCGCTGCCGTGGTTGAACAAAAGGCGGAATTCAGCCCGGCTGGTGAACATCCGGTAAGGCTCCTGGGTGCCTTTGGTCACTAGGTCATCAATCAGGACCCCGATATAGGCTTCGTCGCGGCCTAGGACCATGGGAGTCTGGCCTCTGACCTTACAGGCGGCGTTGACCCCGGCTACGAGGCC
>JBIPOM010000229.1:0-2806 GCA_044379175.1 Flavobacterium sp.
TCTGAAATTCGTAAACCATTTCCTGCGCCATCACAAATTAATTCGCCAGAAATTTCTTCTATTGAGTTGCCGTCATTGGAAGCATTGGGTTTAAGTAAAACTATAATTGATTCTCGTGCGGTGCTTCAATTTAAAGGCGGTGAAAATGAAGCCATTCGTCGATTGCAGCATTATTTTTATGGTACGCAATGTTTATCATCCTATAAAGCTACTCGCAACGGAATGGTAGGTGCTGATTATTCCTCTAAATTTTCACCTTGGTTGGCTTTGGGATGTATTTCTGCTCGATACATTCATGCTGAAATTAAAAAATACGAAAAGCAATTTGGGGCTAATGAGTCAACCTATTGGTTGGAATTCGAATTACTTTGGCGTGATTTTTTTCGATTCATGTTCAAAAAACACCAAACTAAATTTTTCTTGTATGAAGGCATAAAAACGGAGAAAGTAAACTCGAAATCATTAAACGAAAAACTACTTTCGCAGTGGATCAGTGGGACTACTACTTCGGATTTCATCAATGCGAATATACTTGAATTACAACAAACCGGTTTTATGAGCAATCGCGGCAGGCAAAACGTCGCCAGTTATTTTTGCAATGAACTCAATATGGATTGGCGTATTGGTGCGGCCTATTTTGAGCAACAATTAATTGATTATGATGTGTGTAGCAATTGGGGCAATTGGGCCTATTTAGCTGGAGTAGGCAATGATCCTAGAGGTCATCGCTATTTTAATATTGAGAAACAAGCGTCCGATTATGACAAAAACAAAGCGTTTCGTTCTTTATGGTTAAAATAAAAAAGAGTTTAAAGTTGCTACTTCAAAAATAATTTGTAAATTTGCAACCGTATTGAGAAAAACTCAATCTACATAATAATCATTTAAATAATATTAGCATGTATTTGACTAAAGAAACAAAAGCTGAAATCTTCGCTAAACACGGAGGAAAAGCTGAAAACACAGGTTCTGCAGAAGGACAAATTGCGTTATTCACATTCAGAATTTCACACTTAACAGAACATTTGAAAAAAAATCGTCACGATTACAACACAGAAAGATCGTTAGTACTTTTAGTAGGTAAAAGAAGAAGTCTTTTAGATTACTTAAAGAAGAAAGATATCTTAAGATACCGTGAGATAATCAAAGAATTAGGAATTAGAAAATAGTATACTAAAGGGGCTTTGTGCCCCTTTTTGTTTGCAAATAAGCAGAAAAGTTTGGTTTTTCATTGGGTTAGAGACACGACTACAACAACTTTACAACAACAACACAACTAACCCTTTGTATAACCTTTGAGAATTAAATTTATGATTCCACAATTATTTGTAGAAAAAATCGATTTAGGTGATGGCAGAAGCATCACAATCGAGACAGGTCGTTTAGCGAAACAAGCTGACGGTTCTGTAGTAGTAAGAATGGGTGATACGATGATTCTTGCAACAGCAGTTGCAGCTCGTAACATCAATCCAAATGTAGATTTTTTACCTTTAACGGTAGATTATCGCGAAAAATTTGCAGCCGCTGGTCGTTTTCCAGGTGGTTTCTTCAAAAGAGAAGCACGCCCAAGTGATAGCGAAGTACTAACGATGCGTTTAGTTGACCGTGTTTTACGTCCACTTTTCCCAGATGATTACCATGCGGAAGTTCAAGTTATGATTCAGTTAATGTCTCATGACGAAGAAGTAATGCCTGATTCATTAGCAGGTTTAGCCGCTTCAGCAGCATTAGCCGTTTCAGACATTCCTTTTTACAATTTAATTTCTGAAGTACGTGTAGCACGAATAGACGGAAAATTTGTAATTAACCCAAGTAGAGAAGATTTAGCAAAATCGGACATCGATATGATGATTGGTGCTTCTATGGATTCTGTTGCAATGGTTGAAGGAGAAATGAAAGAAATTTCGGAAGCAGAAATGGTAGAAGCTATCAAATTTGCTCACGAAGCTATTAAAGTTCAAATTCAAGCACAATTGCGTTTACAAGCTGCTTTTGGTAAAAAAGAAACGCGTACATATGAAGGTGAGAGAGAAAACGAAGAAATTTACAAAAAAGTAAAAGCTGCTGCTTACGATAAAATATATAATATCGCTAAAGTAGGTTCTGCTAAACACGAAAGAAGTGCTGCATTTGCCGAAGTAAAAGAAGAAGTAAAAGCATTATTTACGGAAGAAGAATTAGCAAATGACGGTGATTTAGTATCTAAATATTTCTACAAAACAAATAAGGAAGCCGTTCGTAACGTAGTATTAGAATTAGGTATTCGTTTAGATGGTAGAAAAACAACTGACATCAGACCAATTTGGTGTGAAACAGATTATTTACCAAGAGTTCACGGTTCGTCTTTATTTACACGTGGAGAAACTCAAGCTTTAGCTACAGTAACTTTAGGGACTTCAAGAGAAGCGAATCAAATAGATTCTCCATCTGAACAAGGTGAAGAAAAATTCTATTTACATTATAACTTCCCACCTTTCTCAACTGGAGAAGCAAAACCTCTAAGAGGAACTTCAAGAAGAGAAGTAGGTCACGGAAATTTAGCGCAAAGAGCTTTAAAAAATATGATTCCTGCAGATTGTCCTTACACCATTCGTATTGTATCTGAAGTATTAGAATCTAACGGTTCGTCTTCTATGGCAACTGTTTGTGCTGGAACAATGGCATTAATGGATGCTGGAGTTCAAATGGTAAAACCAGTTTCTGGAATTGCTATGGGATTAATTACTGATGGTGAAAAATTCGCAGTATTATCTGATATTTTAGGTGATGAAGATCACTTAGGAGATATGGACTTTAAAGTAACTGG
>JBIPOM010000230.1:0-2803 GCA_044379175.1 Flavobacterium sp.
GTCGCCGCCTTCTTTTATTAAATCCTTCAAGTTTTACTTGAAGGATTTTTTTGTTTTAGGTATGGCGTGTTAGAAGACTCGGTTCGCCGATTACTTTTATTAATTCTTTATAGTAAATCGTATTTTGTAATCTAAAATCCATATGTATTTTTCAAATTCAAAAAAGTAAGAACGAAACACATCTTCTGAAAGGAAAAGGCAAAATAAAAGTTTTATATTTGAGCATGAATAAATTATTAATTATAAGTTCGGTATGGGTTGAACCTAATTCTTCTGCTGCGGGTAGTAGGATGCTTCAATTAATTCGTTTTTTTTTGAATCAAAATTATAACATTGTTTATGCTTCTACAGCGTCAGATAGTGAATTCTGTTTTGATTTATCTGGTTTAGGAATTACAACTCAATTAATTAAGCTTAATGATGGTTCTTTTGATGAATTTTTGCAGAGAATTAATCCAAATTTAGTTTTATTTGATCGATTTATGATTGAAGAACAATTCGGTTGGCGTGTATCAAATGTATTGCCAAAGGCTATTAAAATATTAGATACAGAAGATTTACATTGTTTGCGTAAAGCAAGGCAAGTAGCGATTCAAAAAAACACTTCGTTTGAGACTTTAGATTTCAATTCTGATATGGCTAAACGTGAAATTGCCTCGATTTTTAGAAGTGATTTATCGTTAATGGTTTCAGATTTTGAAATGGATTTGTTGCAAACTGTTTTTCAAGTTCCAAAAGTTATTTTGTTTTATTTGCCTATTTGTATAGAAAAATTTGCTCCTAAAAAACCAGATTTTCAAACTAAAAATGATTTTGTATTTATTGGAAATTTTTATCACGAACCAAATTGGGATTCCGTTTTAATCTTGAAAAATGAGATTTGGCCTAAGTTAAATGACTTACTTCCAAATGCAAATCTTAATATATACGGTGCGTATCCAACTCAAAAAGTTTTTCAATTACATAATCCTAAAGAGGGATTTTTAATTCATGGTAGAACTGAAAGTGCTGAAGAAGTTCTTCGTTCTGCAAGAGTTTTATTAGCACCGATTCGATTTGGAGCTGGAATAAAAGGAAAATTATTGGAGTGTATGGAATACGGAACGCCATCTGTAACCACTTCAATTGGAGCGGAAGCTATGTGCGATAATCTATTTTGGAATGGATTTGTTGAGAACGACTATTCTGAATTTATTTCAAAAGCGGTTTTATTATATTCGAATCAAAAAATTTGGGAACAGTCAGTACAAAATGGTTATGAAATCATTCAACAGAAGTTTTTGTTTTCTTCTTATAAGACTAAATTTCTGAATACGTTAAATGAAATACAATTTAATTTAGAATCACATAGAAATGCTAATTTTATTGGACAAATGTTACAATTTCATACGTTAAGAAGTACAGAATTTATGAGTCGCTGGATTGAAGAAAAGAATAAGTAAATTACTTATCATTTCAAATCACATAAAACTTGCCAATAATATACCTAAAGTAATTACGATTAATTTAGCTAAATTAAATTTATGCCCTTCGCTACTTTCAAAAATGATGGTTGAAGAAATATGGAATAAAATACCAATTACAATTCCAGATAATTGCGAGGAATAATTCGAAATAAAACTCAAATTATCGGCTAAAAAAGTTCCAATTGGTGTCATAAAAGCAAATGCAATCATAAAAAACAAAATCGCTTTGGAATTCAATTGGGCATTTTTAAAAAACGTGGTTAAAATTATGGCAATTGGAAAGTGATGAATGGCAATTCCGTATGCCAAATGTGGATGTTTGTTGATTGGTAACCCTTCTAAAAGTGCATGTAAACACAAGCTAAAAAACAACAACCAAGGAATATGTGAAATTTTATGATGTCCGTGAACATGTCCGTGTTCTGCACCTTTTGAAAAATATTCTAATATGATTTGAAATACAATTCCAATCATAATATAAATTCCAATTTTAGAATGAAAATGACCTTCATGACCTGGTTCGGTTAATGTTTCTTCGCTATGATAAACTTCTGGGAGTAAATGCATAACGGTCAATGACAGTAAAAACGCCCCACTAAATGCTAATAATAATTTTAAATTATTTTTGCTTTTTGGCGAGAAGAATATGGCGAAAATATATCCTAAAATTACAGATAGTAAAGGAAAAAGGTAAATAGTGTAGTTCATTATTTAAAAATCATAATTAATCGTTCAGATTGGGATTTGTAGAATTTCTTCAACTTATAATCTCCAAAAATTTCAAGTAAATAAATACCTGCTTCTTCCATCATTGCTTCAAAATCAGTTAAAGTAAAAGCTGAAACTTTTTCAGTAAAGTTGTAAGTTTCACCATTGTCTTCAAATCTAATTTCTTTAATGATTTTCTTATTTTCAACAAAACGTTTGATGTTAAAAGTAATTCCTTCAATTTCTTTGGTTTCTTCAGCTACTAAATTTTCAATAATAAAATCGGAATTAAAAAAATCAATTACTCCAAAACCATATTCGTTAATACTGTCTTTAATTGCTTTTAAGGTTTTGATATTATCTTCATATGTGTCAAAATAACCAAAACTTGTAAATAAATTAAAAACGGCATCATAGGTTTCGTTCATTGGTTCACGCATATCGTGCGTTTTAAATTGTAACGATTCATTTGAAGATTCATTTGCAATAGCGATACTATTTACAGATAAATCGACTCCAGTTACTTTATATCCCAATTTATTTAAATAAATTGAATGTCTGCCTTTTCCACAAGCTAAGTCTAATATCGATCCGTTTTCGGGCATATTCAGATAGTTTGTGATATTATC
>JBIPOM010000274.1:0-2796 GCA_044379175.1 Flavobacterium sp.
TCAAAAATTATTTTTTGAAATCAAAGTAATAAATTCAGAGGCAAGTCGTTTAGAATGGGTAGTATTTCCAAACCCAATGCGCAACCAATTGCAATTCAAGGCAATCGGCCAAATACCTTGGGATATTTATCAATATGATCTAAGAATTTTTAATGTTTTGGGTCAGCAAATTTTGATAAAAAAAGGAAATGTCGCCTATTTTTCAAATGTAGATTTTGAATTACGTATAAATTGGACTGATGAAGAATTAGCTAAATTAATTGGCGATTCAGTGTTTAAATTGGAATTATTGCCAAGTAAAAACAATGAAACTATTTTGATCAGTGGAAAAATCACGACCCTAAAATAAATTTTATAAAATATTTTACATTTTTAAACACTAAATACTTTAAAAATACTTATTTTTGACCTTAAATAATTTGCAATTACTAGACAATCTAATATTTAATAACCGATGACGACAAAAATTTCTATTCTCCAAAGATCATTACTATCCGCAATAGCGCTACTAGTATGTAACTTCGCAATAGGTCAAACTTTGGTTTCAGGTCAATTGAATTCTGGTAGAATTCCAACGCCAACCATGTTATTCATGAATGTAACACCAGATGCACGCTCTGCGGCGATGGGTGATGCGGGAGTAGCCATTTCTTCAGATGTAAATGCGATTTATTGGAATCCAGCAAAATTAGCTTCCGCTGATAAAGATTTAGGATTTGCGATTTCATATACTCCTTGGTTACGTAACTTGGTAAATGACATGGCGCTTTATAACATCGCAGGATACAAAAAAACAGCAAAAGGACAGGCATTCGGATTTTCGATCAATTATTTTGATCAAGGTTTGTTCCAAGCTACAACCGCTACTGGAACAAGTGCTGGTAATTTCAATTCTAAGGAATATGCTTTGACTGTATCACATGCAAGAAAATTGTCAAATACATTGGCATTAGGCTTAAACTTAAAATATATCAACTCTAACCTTTTAGGAAACTATCAAGGTGCGGGTACATCAGCCATGCAACCAGCTCAAACGGTAGCCGCTGATTTATCTCTATACTGGAATAATACCTCAGAAAAAAACTGGAACTATACATATGGTTTGATGTTGTCTAACATTTCTGGTAAAGTTTCATACGGTGGTTTAGATAAAAACTTTATCCCGACAAATTTAAGAGCTGGTATTGCCGCTGTTAAAAATGTAGATGATAAGAATAAATTAACATTCACGTTAGATTTAAACAAATTGATGGTTCCTACACCAACAAAAACTGATCCAACGGGTTCTAATTCATCAGCTATTGGAGGAATCTTCGGTTCATTGTTTGACGCAGAAGATGGGTTTGGTGAAGAAATAAAAGAATTTACTACTTCATTGGGTGCTGAGTATTTATTTAATAATACTTTCGCTTTACGTGGTGGATTTTTCAATGAATCAGAAATGAAAGGGAATCGTAAATATTTCACTTTTGGAGTAGGACTTAAATTAGATCAAAAATATGGCTTTGACTTTGCTTACTTAGTTCCAACAGGAACAAGCAGTCCATTGGCAAATACATTGCGAGTAACTTTATTAGCAGCCATCAATAACGATACTCCTAAGAAATAATTAAATAATATTTTTTTTATTGCAAATGACATTCATAATTGGATGTCATTTGTTTTTTATAAAGCCCTATTTAGATGTTGGACAGAAGTAAAGCCCCCGGAGCATTTCCTATTGAGAAAATAAAATTCCCTTCCGCCAATAAACACTCTTTAAGAAATGGTATAGTCGTAAATTCAGTCAATCTAGGAGAGCAGCCTGTTTTCAAATTTGAGCTAAGTACAAAAGCAGGGGGAATCCATAGTGAGGCAGCGGGTTTAGCAAGTTTAACAGCCCAATTAATGAAGCGTGGTACAAGCAAGCATGATGCTTTACATATTCATCAATCGTTTGACTTTCATGGTGCATTCTGGGATATACAAGCTACATTAGATCAAGCAACATTTACCGTCTATGGATTAGTTAAACATTTCGGCGCATTAATGCCATATGTGGCTGAGATGATTCAAATGTGTATTTTTCCTGAGCAGGAATTCCAAAAAGAATTAGAAATTGAAATTCAGAAAAATAAATTAAACTGGGAAAAGACAGCGTATAGTGCAAGCCAAATCATGCGAAATAAACTGTATGGCAATGATCCTTATGGCCGCGCTGCAACTCCAGAGTCATTAGCATTACTCGAAGTAAGCGATCTGATTACTTTTTACAAAAAAACTTGGGCCAGCCAAATACCCAGTATTTTTCTTTCAGGAAAAATATCAAATGAGGAAATTAAAATTTTGGACTCCACACTTGGCGGACTTACTTTTAATACAAAAGAGCCATTGATCGTCCCGGATCCCATTTTCATGGAACCAAGCTCGACAAAAGAGACAAGAGAGGATGCACTACAAAGTTCAATCAGGCTAGGAATAAAATCCATTAATAGAAAAAACAAGGACTATTTCAAATTCAGCGTACTGAATACGCTTCTTGGCGGATTTTTTGGCTCAAGGCTTCAAAAAAATATCCGAGAAGAGAAAGGATTTACCTATGGAATATCATCCTCCTTAGTTCCGATGTACCGTTCAGGGTACTGGGCAGTGGGTACCGATGTTAAAAATGAAAATGTAGCCGAAACGATATCTGAAGTAAAAAAAGAGATGAAAATTCTAAGAGACGAATTAGTCTCGGAAGAAGAATTATCTTTGGTTAAAAACTATTTAATGGGGAGCTTTACTGGAGAGTTAACTCAGGCATTTGATATCGCA
>JBIPOM010000078.1:0-10560 GCA_044379175.1 Flavobacterium sp.
CTCCATTTTAATATTGTCAAATTTATATTTATTAAAAGAAATCTGATAACTAATTAGGGCTCAATTCGGTTCAACTAACTAATTTTTTCAATAAAACCATTATTTTTGACTTTTAAAAATTATGGCATATATATTTGAATTACGATTATTAGTCGAAAACAAGTTTGGAAAAAAAATCACTACAAAAAGCGATGCTAGCAAACTTCGAATTGCAATTTTTAGAGAAGTAAAAGAATTTGTTAGTGAAAGTACAATCAGACGTTTTTTTTTATTAATGAAATCTAACAATTCATTTTCGATAGCTTCTTTAGATATTTTATCTAATTATGTTGGATTTAAAAATTTCAAAGATTTTGAAGCTCATCAAAATAATAAGATAATTTCAATTGTAACTTCAAATAACTTTTATGATAGTTTTTTAATTAACGAATTAGAAAATAAAAAAGAAATATCGATTTTTGAAACTAATCTTTTAATTAATTATGTTAAAACACTTGTTGAAACTAATGCCACTCAAAAAATTCAATTGTTTTTTAACAATGAAAAAACACATAAACTAATCGTGTTTAATTATAATATTCATAATTTGTTTGCACAACAAATTGGAAAATTATTGTTTGATAAAAGCCATTCTATTGAAATAAAAGACTTGACAAGTACAAGGTTTTTTTTAAAATTAGTACTTTATCGTTATGTAGATATTCAAAATAAATCAATTGAAGAGTATTACAAAGTTGCATTGAAAACAGCCGTAGACCAATCAGAAATTACATTTATGTACTCAGTCTTATGTTTAAATGCTTTTTATTTTGATAATTCTGAATTGGCCGTTATTTATTATAATAAAATAATTATCAATAATCAAAATTATTCTATTGAATTAGAAGGTAGGTTAGCACTTATTAAATATTTAATCACAGACAAAAAAGAAGAGTTTTTAAATACAGCAAAGCGCTTTGCGGATAATATTCATTTTTTTTCAATTGATATTGTACAATATTTACTATTTAAAAATAATCTTGATTTACTAAAAGAATGGTATGCCATTTTTGATTTATATAAACGTCCGTTTAATAACTGGATTTCAAATGATATTGATTTTACTTATAAAATTGTTTATTTTATTTTACACAATAAACTTCAAGATGTAAATATGTTATTAAACAATTCAGAGTTTACTTCAAATTCTAAAACTACAATAACAAAAATTATCAATACTTTGAATCAATCTTCAACGAACATAAAAAATTAAATTTAGTTTTTTAATATATTACATAAAATGTGATATCTACTTAAATTAAATTTTCAATTTGTTTGGAGTTGAAGATAAAAATCGCTATAAATTAATGAAGTATTTTAATGTTCTTATACTTAATTATCTCACACTATCTAACTAAATAATTAAATAATATTAGCTAATTTTATGATTAGATTATTAAATTTGCTATGTTTGACTTACTAACTTTAAAACCAACCGCTTATGAGCTTAAAAAACTATTTTACAGTACTCTTTTGTTTTACTATCTTTTATGTTTTTGCCCAACCGCCTGCTTATGTTCCTACCAATGGCATACTTGCTTGGTGGGGAATGGCTGATGCAACAGACGCATCAAGTAATGGAAACACATTAACACCTTTTAATTTAACTCCTACAACCGATCGATTTGGAAATGCAAATTCAGCATATTCTTTTAACGGCACTTCGAGTTATTTAACGCGAACAAGTTTTGGACATACTTTTACGCAAGGTGGAAGTTTTTCAGTATCAATTTGGGTAAAAAAAGCAAATACTAGTGCTGGTGTTGCTATTATGAGTGGAAATACAACCAGTTTGAATTTCATTTGGCTAGTTCAAAGTGATGCTACAAAGGCTATTTTTGGAACCAATAAGCAACAGTCTTCTTGGTTTTGGACCAATGCAACAACTAATTATGTCCTCAATGAATGGGAACATTATGTTGGGGTTTATACAGCAAACACTATGACGTTTTATAGAAATGGTGTTTTGCAGGGAACCACAATCAATACGCATACGAATGTAGCCCAAGCTGTTCTTCCTTTCTGGATTGGTCGTGGGGTTTCAGGAAATTATTTCACGGGTAGTTTGGATGACATTGGTATTTGGAATCGAGCGATAACACCTAATGAAGTGGCCATATTATACCAAAGCACTTTAGGATTGAATGATTTTTCCACTTCTAAAGTATACGTATTTCCAAATCCAGCAACAAATATGCTTCAATTAGAAGTTGGCGCACAAGACATTGGCAAAACGTATCAAATTATTGATGAATTGGGTAGAACGGTAAGCACACAAATTATTGCAGCTGCTACTTCTGAAGTTTCCGTTACTACTTTGAAAACCGGTATGTATTTCTTAAAAATTGAGGGAGTTACTCCAGTAAAATTTATAAAAATTTAATTTTTGAATTAATATATAGTAAATAATTTTTCAGACAATTTTTAGTAGTAAACTAAGTTTTTTAAAATAAAAAGACCTCTTATAAAAAATAAGAGGTCTTTCTGTTCTAGTGGAGTCGGAGAGAATCGAACTCTCGTCCAAACAAGCCATCAAAAAGCGTTCTACATGTTTAGTTTTTGTTTAGATTTTCGACAAAATAGCTTGGCCAAAAACAGCCACTATTCGCTTAACTTTATTAATGTCAGAGTGGATTTAAAGTTTTACCATTCCTAGGTTTATTTTTACCATTCCTCTTAATCAACCGCCACAAACCAAGGCTTTTGAGAGAAATCCAGCTTCCCAACCTTGTTGGGACATGGCATTATCGTACTATAATTCGGATTATGCAGCTAAAGCGTAAGTATTTTCGCCGTTTAAAAAGTATGTATTTTGATATTTACGAGCCAAAAATACAATGCTCGACATGCTTACTAATTAGTGCCACTTGCTGTCAAAACCAGTCGACCCCGTTTTCATTTGATTCTATAAATTATTAATAACTCACTTTAAAATCAAATAGATGTCAAAATTACAATAATTTTTTCAAGCAGAAAAGTTTTATACTCAAAATCAAAAATGTTATATTTGTAAAGTTATACAAGTAAATTGTGTCAAATATATACAAAAGCCCTAACCTATACCTAATGAAATTCGGAATTATTAAAGAAAGAAAAAACCCACCAGACAGAAGAGTAGTTTTCTCACCTTCAGAACTTTTACTGGTAAAAAAGCAGTTTCCAAATGCAGAATTTAAAGTCGAATGTTCAGATATTCGAGTTTTTACTGATGCTGAATATATAGAAAATGGATTTGAAGTTTCAGAGAATATGGACGATTGTGATGTGTTACTTGGTGTAAAGGAAGTTCCTGTTGACGCATTACTTCCTAATAAAAAATATTTTTTCTTTTCACATACTATTAAAAAACAAGCTTATAATAGAAAATTATTGCAAGCATGTATAGCTAAAAATATCGAATTGTATGACCACGAAACCATAGTTGATGCAAACAACACACGATTAATTGGATTTGGAAGATACGCTGGAATTGTTGGTGCATACAATGGAATTAGAGCATTCGGATTAAAATTTGAGATTTTTTCATTACCAAAAGCAGAAACTTTAGCCAATCAAGACGCCTTAATTTCTCAACTTAAGAAACCTTTTCTACCACCAATAAAAATTGTTTTGTCAGGAAAAGGAAAAGTGGCTTATGGTGCCAAAGAAATGTTAGATGGCATGAAAATTAAACAAGTTTCAGTAGTTGATTATTTATCAAAAACATATACCTATCCAGTATATACAATGATTGATGTTCAGGATTACAATCGTCATCAATCGGGTGTTGCTTTTAATAAAGCAGAATTTTATTCAAATCCAGAAAATTTTATTTCTAATTTTGATCGTTTTACTAAAGTTTCAGACATTTTTATGGCAGGACATTTTTATGGAAATGGTGCTCCTGAAATTTTGACACAAGACATGTTAGCCGCACCAAATTGTAAAATTAAAGTAGTTGCTGATATTTCATGTGACATCGATGGTCCAATTGCTTGCACGTTAAGAGCAAGTACTATTGCCAATCCATGTTATGGATATTTAGCCAGTGAGCATAAGGAAGTAGATATGTTTCATCCAAGTGCAATAGTAGTAATGGCAGTAGATAATTTACCTTGCGAATTGCCAAAAGATGCTAGTGAAGGTTTTGGAGAATTGTTTTTAAAACATGTTTTTCCTGCTTTTTTTAATGGTGACACAACTGGTGTTTTAGACAGAGCTAAAATTACAGAAAATGGAAATCTAACATCACGATTTTCGTATCTGCAAGAATATTTAGATACTGTAGACTAGTTTAATTTCATGTGGAAAAAAGTTAATATTATTTTTTAATTCGATTGTAAAAGTGTAAATTTGCTTTTTGTTAGATGTAAAATTACATATTATGAATCCGAAAACTAAAAAATATCAAATTCCAAATGCTGCTACTGGTATCGTATCAGAACCAGTAGCGCTATATTTTCCTTCATCATTTATTAAAAATAATGTATTAAATAATATGGCTCAAAATTCAAAAGAGCTATTTATTAAAGTATTGGATACTACCGGTTTAACAATAAAAGTTCTTGCCGAAAATATTTTTGAAATTACACCGAAAACATTCATAAAATATAAAAATAATGAAACCAAAATTCCTTCAAGAATTGCAGAATTGGCCATTGAATTGAGCACGTTGTATGAATTAGGTATTTTTGTTTTTGGAAATACAAGTGTTTTTAATTTATGGTTAGAAAAAGAACATCCATTTTTTAATTATAATAAACCTGTTCAATATTTAAATACTTCTACGGGAATTCATTTAATTTATGAAGAGTTGAAACGAATTGAATTTGGCGCAACCGCATAATTTATGGATGTTTTTAGGATTGTGCATTCGAAATGGTCTGATAAGTTAGTTGCTTCTGGTTATGCGGGTAGATGGAATTCTACAGGCTTATTTGTTATTTATGCAGCAGAAAATTGCTCATTAGCGTGTTTAGAGAATTTAGTACATAGAAATGGTTTTGGTACTAATACGGATTTCAAGTTACTTACCATTTCTGTTCCAAAAACTATTGAAGTAATTGAAATAGCTAGTACCGATTTACCGCCTGGCTGGAATGATGCAACTGAAAATGGTCATATGATTTGTAGAATTATTGGTGATGCTTGGATTCAAAATCAAAAATCATCAATTCTAATTGTTCCATCCGCAATTATACCTAATGAAAGAAATATTTTAATCAACCCAAATCATCCCGATTTTATTTTTATTAATTTTGTTTCTCAAGATTTTACTTTTGATAATCGATTAATCATTAAATAAATTATAGTTTACTGTACTTTTTTACTTTGCAATACACAACTATATCGTTTTCGTTAAATTTTTTATGTGTTTTATAATTTAATGGCATAATATTTTGTTATTTAGCAAATAACTAAACTAATATTTCTTAATTTTTAATTATCACTATGAATACAGAAAACAAACAAACCAAATGGGCACAATTTATTCCGTTAGTAACCGTATTTTTCTTTTGGGGATTTGTAGCTGCCAGTAATGATATTTTAATTCCAGTATTTAAAAAAACGTTTGACTTAACCCAACTACAGAGTCAATTGGTATCCTTAGCATTTTATATTGCATATACTGTGGGGTCATTATTGTACTTGCTAATTTCTTATCTGACCAAAGGAGATTTAATTAATAGAATAGGATATAAAAATTCTTTAGCATTAGGTTTGATAATTTCAGCAATCGGTACTTTATTATTTTATCCTGCTGCAAATACAGGTTCTTTTCCTTTAATGTTATCAGGATTATTTATTGTTGCACTAGGTTTTTCATTACAACAAACAGTAGCAAATCCTTTAGCAATTGCTTTAGGTCCTATAGCTACAGGTTCACAAAGATTAACTTTAGCTGGTGGGATTAATAATTTAGGTACAACAATTGGTCCACTTATTGTTAGTTATGCTATATTTGGATCTTCTACTACTTCGGATTCAAATATGAGTATTGAAAGCGTTAAAATTCCATATTTAATTTTAGGAGCTGCTTTTTTACTTGTAGCTGTATTTTTAAAGTTTTCCTCTTTGCCGGATAAACCTCAAGCTATTGTTGAGTCTGAATCTGAAGCAGCATCAGTTAGAAGTTCTGCATTAAAATATCCGCAATTGGTTTTAGGGATGATTGCAATTTTTGTTTATGTTGGTGTAGAAGTTTCTACAGCTAGTAATTTACCAGCTTACATGGAAAAGAATTTAGGTTTTTTAACTCAAGATGTAGCACCTTATATTTCATTGTATTGGGCTAGTTTAATGATTGGAAGATGGACTGGAGCGGTTGAAGCCTTTACAGACAAAATGAGTTTACAAAAAATATTACGTTTTATTGCTCCTTATTTAGCTTTTGGTGTGTTTTTATTTGTAAATGCTATTGCTAAACATGATTTAACTCCATTTTATGTATATGCTTTAATTATCTTAGTTTTAATTGCAGCTGATATGGCTAGTAAAGGAAATCCAGCACGAATGCTTTTGATTTTTTCTGCTTTAGGAATAGTTGCTTTATTAGTTGGAATGTCAACTGATGGCATGGTTAGTGTATATGCTTTTACAAGTGTAGGATTGTTTTGTAGTACGTTATGGCCATGTATTTTTACTTTAGCTGTTAGCGGACTTGGAAAACATACTAGTCAAGGTAGTAGTTTTTTAATTATGATGATTATGGGTGGTGGATTTATAAGTTTACTACAAGGATATGTTGCAGATGAAACAACTATTCAAACCAGTTATATAGTAGGAGTTTTATGCTTCGCATATTTAGCATTTTATGCATGTAAAGTAAGTGCAATATTAAAAAATCAAGGAATTAATTTTGATAAAAAAATATCAGGAGGTCATTAATAAGTCTTAACTTTAAATAAAAAAAGTCCGTCAGAAATACTCTGACGGACTTTTTTATTGGTATTTAAATTACTTCCAATCTATCTTTCTTGAAAAATACATTACGGCGGCTAAAATGGCAAATAAACCAATACTTCCTACTAATAACGCATAATCTTCTAGTTGTATGATTACGAAGATAAACGAATATAAAACACTAAGTGAAATCCCAATAAAAGTAGGAAATTTTTTGTTTTTTAATATTGATATGGAATACAAAGAAATTAATGCAATTACAGCAATAGCAGCTATAATGTAAGCCAACGAAAAACTACTGTGTTCCGTAATAGAAATCAATAACGTGTAGAACATAATTAACGCAATTCCAATCATAGAATATTGAAAAATATGAATGTTTATTTTACTTATTGATTGAATCAAAAAGAAAATTAAAAACGTTAATCCAATCACCAAAAAGCCATATTTGCTGGCACGTTCATTTTGTTGGTATTCGTCAACTGGTGTGATGAAATCGGTAGCAAAAGCATAGTTTGATAATTCAGGTAAATTTTCAAAATATTGTTGTGCAAACGGTCTGTTAAAATGTAATATTTTCCAATTTGCTTTAAATCCATTAGCATTGATTTCTCGCGAAGTAGGAGAGAAGTTTCCGTTAAAGTTTGGCGAGTTCCAATCGGATGTTATTTTAGAATCCGTTGTTTTTCCTATTGGTACAATTTTGATTTGCTTACTTCCATTAAATGCAATATCAAAACTGAAATGATTTGTATTAACCATCGATTTATAATCAAAAGTTGTAGATTCTAACGTTTGAATACTGTCATTTTTTTCCGAATTTCCGGGTTCAAATTTAAAACTCTTATTGCCAAATTTTATTTTTACTTCATCCTTTAAACTTTTTAAATTTGTAGTTTTTATGATAATTTTTGACTGATTCCAATAGATATTTGCGTCTGGAATATTTCGTATTTGAAAATTTGGTTGTGAATAAAAACCAGTAAATTGCATTTTTGTTGCGAAAACATTTGATTTAAAAATACCTCTTTCTAAAGGTTTTTCCATTGCAACCGTTATTGAATTATTTAATTCTTCTGGAAAGAAATATGCAAAGTTGGATTTTCCTGAAATTGGATCTTTGTATGGGATTTTCAGAATAGGACCATATATGTAAACGCCACCACCCCATTTTGAAGTAGTTTCAGAAACGACTTCTTTTTGTCGAATACTTCGTTCTGTAATTAAATCTTGTACGAAGAAAAGCGGAATTAATAAGACTAATGTTAGCAAGCCAACCATTATCATTTTTGCGGTTGAGGTTTGAAAAAATGATTTGTTTTCTTTTTGATCTGGTGTTTTGATGTTGATTTCCATAATTTTAATTTTAGGTTACTGTTTTAAATTGTTATTGATTTTTGATATTGAAATTGTCTTTGTTTTGTTTCCAATAATAAAATACGATATAACTTATCAATATTATTATTCCGAATTCCAGTGTATACTTTATGGTTTCGAAACTAAAAAAGGCATAAACTGAAGTATGTGCTAATTGTATAGGTTTCGAAATAATATCCCAGCTATTAAATCGTAAAACTCTTCCTAAGTAAATTCCAAATGCTGATATAAAACTAATTGTTACAATAAATATATTGCCTTTTGTATTACCATATTTCGCAAGTGTCAATTGATGTATATGATGTACGGAAAGCAAACCCACATAAAAACCCGCAAAGCTAAAACCGGAAATAATAAGTACATCCAAAACAAATTGAAAAGTGTTTTTGAAATGCAAATGCGTAAAATCCGTTAGAATATAAAAGGTATTTGGAATAAATAACAGCCACACTAAAGCATAAATGCTACTTTGAATTTTTTTATTAGTATTGAAGAAATTATTATAAATACTACTTGATAAAAAATAGGGAATATAAGCTAAGAATAAATTCCAAATTAGAAAAAGTAAATACGTTGAATTTGTAATTTTTACTCTAAGTAATAGTAAAATAATTGCTGTTAAGGAAACCAACCAAATTCCGGTTTCTTGTTTACGATTTAAAATGTAAATATTGATGATTTTGTTCATTGTAATAAAATTAAAGTACTTTGTAATTCAAAGTAAAAGATTAAAAAAATAGTTTTATTTTTGATGTAATAATTTTTCTAAAGCAGCAATATGATCTTGAAAGGCTTTTTTTCCTGTAGGAGTAATGCTATATTTTGTATTTGGTTTTTTACCAATAAATTGTTTTTCAATAGCAATAAATTCATCAGTTTCCAATGCTTTTATATGACTGGCTAAATTTCCATCTGTAACGCCTAAAAATTCTTTCATCGTATTAAAATCAACAGATTCATTCACCATCAAAACCGACATAATGCCTAGTCGAATTCTGTGGTCAAACGCTTTATTGATATTTTGTATGATGTTTTTCATTGTTATTGCTGAATTTTCTGTAGTTTTTTTTGTTAATCTATCGGTCTCCAATTTCCTTTTGTAAAGAAAACATTATTATATTTTTCTGATTCAAAAACATAGTAAAAACTCCAAATATCTCTGTATAATGTTGGATTTTCTTTTAAAATGTGAAATTCTGGTTCATCTAACTCTATTTTTATGTGTGGACTATGACTATATTCTGTAAATTCCACTTTTCCTTCAATTGTTTTTATAATATTTTCCTTTTCAGTAATGTAAAAGATAATTTTATTGTCTTCTGTTATTTTAAATCTGTAATGATTGTATTGCCAATCTGCTTGTTTTCCCGCATATTTTTCTCTGTCAATTACATAATCGCCATAAATATCTTCTTTTTCAACTTCTTTTTTAGATGTAAAAAAAGATATTATAGTTAGTAAAAAAGGAATTGAAATGAAGAAAATCCACCAAGCAATGTTTAGTAAGCTAAATATTTTTTTCTTAAATATCAACTTTAGAATAAATAAAATAATTGATATTATTAAGAAGAAAATAAATAGAAATACTAATCCAAATAACCACATAATTATTTTCTATCATATTTAAACCACATCATACCTCCATAAAAAATATGACAAACACCAAAACCTAATGCCCCGAAAAGTAAACCATATCCAATAAAAAACGTGTTTAAAATCCCTAATGCTATCATTGTTAATCCTAAATACCTAACATCACCTAAAGTATATTTACTAGCATTTACGCAAGCTAATCCATAAAATATAAGTGTAAGTGGCGTTATTAATCCAAAGTTTTCTTTTTCTATTAAATATAAACCCATATAACCACCAACAGAAAGTGGTATCATAAAGTTTATTAATAATCGCTTAGAGGTAGCATTCCAAATCGTATCATTGCTTTCTTTTGCTTTCTTTAAACTTAATAAAATTCCAGTTACTATGGATAATATCAAAACAGAGATAGCAATAATAAATAATTTAATCACCGCATTTTCTGAAATTATCAAATTCTCATAAGTTGCTGATGTAGAAGTATCAAAATAAATAGTTTGGTAAGCTAAATAAGCTCCAACTAAAGCATAAATTCCAGCTAAAACACCAGATAGTCCACTTAAAGAAATAAACTGAGAACTTTTACTCATCATTTCTTTAATGTCTTTTAAGTCGTTTAAATAATTTTTTTCATCCATTTTAAAGTGCTTTGAAATACAAAGTAAAATA
>JBIPOM010000231.1:0-2779 GCA_044379175.1 Flavobacterium sp.
GTTTGCAGTTACTGTAGCTTGAAGTGCTGTGTTATTTGCATTTACGGTTGTAATATTTGAATCTACATAGGTTTTCACTGCATTTTGAGTAGGAAATAACACATTACTTGTGCCTAAAGTCGTAGTGGTTGATTTATTTGCAGCATCTTCTTTTAAAGCTAAAGCTGCTGTTGTAGCTGTTGCGTTTGCCGCTACTGTAGCTTGAAGCGCTGTATTATTTGCATTTACAGTTGTAATATTTGAATCTACATAGGTTTTCACTGCATTTTGAGTAGGAAATAATACATTACTTGTACCTAAAGTTGTAGTAGTTGATTTATTTGCAGCATCTTCTTTTAATGCTAAAGCAGCTGTTGTAGCTGTTGCGTTTGTTATTACTGTAGCTTGAAGTGCTGCTAATGCCGCTGCACTTTCAGAATTTACTGCATATAATGCAAAAGGAACCGCTGTAAAAGGTTGGTTGCTAATTTCAGTATAATACGAGCATATTCCAGTAGTACTTAAATCTACTTTTAAACTCTTAGGATTGGCATTCCATAGTATATTTGCAAAAGAAGACGCGTACCCGCCAATTTGAACGCCAGTACCAATGATTAAATTCACCATTCCGAATTCATCTGTAGTAGTTTGAACTGTTTCAACATATTCATATTGCGAATTGTTATCGATAATTGAAAACTTTAAACAAATGTTTTTATTAGCTAAAGGCGCATTTGTATTGTTTACTCCTGGTAATTGCTCACCTGAAGGATTCATTATAACTGCTTGATAGGTAATTCCGTTTGTTTGAGAATAACCAATAATGCTCATAAATAATAAAAGGGTAGCTAGTATTTTTTTCATGATATGCGATTTAGTTTATTGAAAAATGTAATCCAAAATGGATTTGATTATTTGTGAATGAAAGTTCTTCTGCAGATGAATTAGAAACATTAAATACTTTAGAAAATTCATATCCTGTAGAAATTTCGATATTTCTGTTAATTGCATATTGAAAATCAATACCAATATTAGGTTGGATTGTTATCCCTGAAAATTCTTCATGCTTAGTAATATTGTACACTACATTATTAATATATTGTTCGCCTTTTATTATTGTTGAAGTTGCAACACCTAATTTCGTTTTTACTTTAAAAGCATCCGCATTTTGGAATAGTGTATAATTAAGCGCATTTTGAATTCCTAAATAATTAGTATTCCAAGCATAATTAGACGTGCTTGTGCCACCAACAGCGTTAAATTGATTGTAGACCACGCTAACCGAATAACTTAGATTGTCCGAAGAATTGAATTTATTCAAATTAAAATCCAAACCCACTTCATAAAAAGAACCGTCGCCACTTCTTAAATTTGGATTCGACATTCCAAGTGCATTTTTGTAGTTGTAAGTAGTGAAATTTTTACCTGTAGTAAAAAATAGTTCTTGAGCATTAACGAAACAACTTGAAGAAAGTAGTATTAAAAATAAATATTTTTTAATCATTGTATTAGTTTTTAATTATTTTAGTGTGATAGGTAAATGTATTATTAGAAAGTTGTACAAAATATTCTGCACTTTGCAACGCTTGAAGATTTGCACTAGTTTTGTTTTCGAAGATCTGAAGCGTATTTGAATACACTTGACGCCCTAACACATCAAAAACAATTAAAGAAACGTTGTCACCGATAGTTTGGGAAAACTGAAAGTTGATAATGTCAATGTAAGGATTTGGAAACGTTGTAGTGTTTATGAGTACTACATTATTAGCTATAATTTTATCCCAATTGCTTTGTTGAAAGCCTTGTTGCACAATTACATTACCTATTTTTGTCCCAGTGACTGATTGTTGACCAATAGTATATTTAACAACTATTCCAGATTGTGTAGTAGCATTTCCACCTTGTGCACTAATCATTTGATGATGTAAGGTTTGTCCAAAAGAAAATGAAGAAAGAAAACCAATAATAAATGAAATCTTTAAACGCATACAGTTTTTTTTCAAATCTAAAATTATTATTAGCTTTTTTTTAACTATGAAAAAAAATTTGTTAAAAACAATAAAAGCTTTTTAGTTTTTAGTAAACTTTTTTTAATATAAAAAATATTTTCAAAAAAATTCTAATTAATTAATTATTAGTACATTTGAAATCCCAATCGATAAAAATATTATTGCATACATTAGGTTATTAACTATACTTTTAAAAAACAAAAAATGGTTGTTTACTTTTTTTATAGTTTAGTGGGATTGTTGGGGCTAATTACAACCACTATAGTTTTTATCCAACACAAATCAAATCGTACAATTAATTTATATTTAATTTTATTATTTTGTGTTATTTCAATACGATTTCTATTAGAAACCATTTTCTATTTTTATAAAAACTTAATTCCTAATTTTTCGTACTTCCCTTTTTTTACAATCATAATTCCATTATTTCATCTGTATATTAAAAACATTATTGCAAATACAAAACAATATAAATTGAAAGAATTATGGCATTTAATGTTTCCTTTAGTTTTAAGCTTTGGTAATTTATTAAATAACTATTATTCCTTTTTAGGAAAATATTCTGTAGTAATTTTAAATATAATATTCGTAATTTATGCAGTTATATATCTTGTTTTTGGTTTTTTATTATTAAAAAAGAATGTGTGGAATAGAAATTCGAAAATTCAAGTTATTGATGTTCAAAATAATTTACTTCACAAATGGACTTTATTTCTTTTTATATTATACGTTGCAATAAGCATAAGATTAATATTGACTTTATTTTTAGACTTGATAAATAGTAGTTTTAG
>JBIPOM010000250.1:0-7780 GCA_044379175.1 Flavobacterium sp.
GTTTGGGCAAAAACTGGAATAAGCATAAAGCTAAGTATAACAATAAATAAAAATCTTTTAAGCATCTATTTGTTTTTAATATTAATTTCTTAATCAATAATTCTAAATCTGAAACCCTTTTTCAAAACTATCATTTTCATTCTTTAAATTAAAATTTTTTTCTCCATGTTCTTTGATTATTTCATCTTCTTTCTAAATTATATTTAATAATATGGGATCTTATTTATAAAATCCTATCGATACAATTGAAAAATTAATTAATTAAAATATTTTTTTTAAAATAATCTTTCAATCGTAATTAGGTTTGCAAAATAACCCCCACCTATAATACAACTTATTCTCCACGCTATGAAGTTTGTGGTATCCATAATGTTCCAAGTATCCGTTCCTCCGGCGGTGGCAAAAGTATTACCCGGATTTAGATATACTGGTGTTGTTGTAATCGTTCTAGGTGAACCACCGTCAATCGTAGTACTACCTACATTACTTGAAAATACATGGACACCACTACCATATACTGAATATGTTCCTGATAAAGTTGCTACTTGTAAACTTCTATTTCCCGATGTTGGTATTCTTGCTCTTATATTTCCTAATGTAACATAATCACCTGCATTTACAAACCCACTTGCTTTTGTAAGAAGTTCACCACCTACACCTGTAGGTGCTTTACTTAAATCAATATAAACACCTTTTGTATTGCCATCAAAAATTCTAAATCTATTTTGCCAAACATCTGCAACTACACGAGTCGATAATGTTGTATTGGTTTGAGGGACACCAAACTCAATCTCACCACCTTCATCTCCACCAGTTGTCCTAAAAGTAGCTGAGCCACTTACTCCAAAAGAACCCATTACATCTAATTTTGCTGTTGGTGCATTATTACCTATACCCACATTCCCAGTTGTATTAAAAGTATTTGTACCTGATAATATCCATGGATTTACAAATGCAGAGGATCCAACTTGAGATATGTTTGCCCAAGTACTTGAATAATTACCTGACGTTGATGGAGCATAAGCCGTTAAGGTTCCACTAAGACTATACACTCTTAAAAAAACTCTCGTATCAACAATTGGGGTGAAATAAACGACTGCTTTATCTTGTGGTGCATCTGTGTATGCAGTTCCAGCTTTCATAACTGCACCAATACTTCCACCGGAAAGTAATGTATTAGTGTTATCAACCCATCCATAATAGGCATATCCACCTGAAGCACCTCCCAAAGCAGCTTCTAATTTATATGTTTTATTGGCGATCAAATTAAATCCCCCACTTGTTATTGTAATTCCTGCACCCGATGAAGTATTAAAAATTATATTTCCAGCAGCAGATAATGCTTGATTGGCAGATAATGATGCTTGTATATAATCCACACTCTGACCTGTAACTGGCAAATTGCCAGCTACTTGTTTCATATACACTCTTGTATAATCGTTATTGTAAATGTTGCCGCTAGATGCAGTCACTAATACATTATATGACCTACCCGCCAAAAGATTTGCTTCTACTTTACCATTATATTCAGCATGTACATTATTACTATAACTAGTTTGCATATCTGAACCAATCACAGTATTGCTATTTGATCCATCTCTGACTTGAAAATTAAGAGTCACAATACAGTTACCACAAGTTGCACTTGTGGAAAAATCAAATAAATATTTACCCGACGATGTGACCGAAAAAGTTACTCCGCTAGTATTTATTGTTGGTGCATTTCCAATTCCATCATATATTTTTACCATATCCGATGCCGTTACCCCATTACCAGCCGAAGTCGCTGTCGCAATCGTTGCCCAATTAGCATTATTCCAATAATAATAACCCGCTTGCAATCCTGAAGATCCTAAATTATATACTAATAGTCCCTCTGCAGGACTAGGAATGGTTGTAGCATCGGTATTGCTTGTTAAGGTAACTCTTGGTGGTAAAAAACCTTTATTCGTAGCACTCACGTCGAGCTTTGCTGAAGCATGTGGTGTTGTGGTACCAATACCAGTTTGAGCATTTCCAGTACTCACAGAAAGTAAGATAACTACTATTTTTAATAAATTTTTTATCGGATCCATATTTGATTGTATGTATGAAATTGATACCCAGTATTTCCATTTGCAGGATAATCGTCTACTTCCCAGCGATAATCTTGACCTCTAATTCCCCAATGGTAATTTGCTCCCAACCAAAATGGAAAATTAGTCATTGCATAGTTACCTTGGTTTTCAAAAAAACTTGAGGCATAATAAGGAATGTAAGCAGAATGAGAAGATAAAGCAGTAAAATTTGCATTAACACCATTCATACTTCCGAATCCAGTTTTAAAATAGGATATAGTATTAGCATGTGTCGTTTTAAAATGAACAATTCTACTATGTCCAGAAGTGGCTCCGTAAAATCGAAGTTCAGTAAATGCAAAAGCATTCAAATAGGCCGGAGCCGTATGTCCCCAGGTTGTCGACGACCCTGATTCATCGGTGCCTAATACTGTGGATCCTAACAAAGGTAGACTATTCGTTTTTAAAATTAGCGCTGGATTGGTTCCACTTCGGTGTAAATAATTTAATACTAAAGTCCAGCCGCCGCCATCGGTAACCATATCGCAGTAACAAGAGGTGCTTGGCAAAACTCCTGCTCCATCTGGATCAATGGTATACTGCCCAGATGGAGACATTGGATAATAAGTCAAGATTTCTTTACAGTTTTTAAAACTGTTTAATGCAGGTCCTGGCATCCATTTTCCAGTTCCTATTAATTGTAATTTTCCAGTACCAACAAAATCAATTTTCCTACTATAAAAAATGGTTCCCGAAGGAACATTAATAGTATGTCCGTTTTGAATAGTTACGCCATTTGCTACTTGTGTTGGTGATGCCCAAGCCGAAGTTAGGTTAAAATTTGTAGGTCCAGCACTAGTTGTAACCGTCTGTGAAAAAATAGATGGAAGTTTTAAAAATAGTATGCAAATACAATACAATACGTTACTTTTCATTTACTTTTTTTCAGTTAGTTCCTTTACTTTTTGTTGTAATTGTTCAATTTGTTTTTGTTGTTCTTTAATTGCCTCAACAAGTAGGGCTACAACTTTATCATATTGAACCGATTTAAATCCTTCTTTGCTATTTTCAGTTTGAACTACTTCAGGAATAACTTGTTCCACTTCTTGCGCAATAAAACCAAGTGCTCGATTTTCACTAAACAATCTGTTGGGAAATTCTTTGATTCTCCAATCAAATGTAACGCCTCGCAATTTTAGTACTTTTTGTAATGGGCTTTCAATAGGTAAAATATTGGTTTTAAATCGAGTATCCGATGAACCTGCAATTGAATTGGCAATAATATCTCCAGCTACTTGTAAGCGGGCACCTGGATTAGTTGTACCGATACCTACATTGCCTGATTCTTTAATGATGATTCCAGCTGTTTCAGAACCACCATTAAATATACGAAATCTAGCATTTGTATTATTATCTCCATAATGATCAATAGTCCAATCAGTAGTTCCGCCAGATAACGATTTTTTTATTGTAATTTGACCTCCTTCATTTATTGTTCCTTGAGGATTAATTGAGAGTTCTCCACTAACAGATCCTGTAGCATTTCCAACTGTTAAAGTTGAACTTGGAGTAGAAGTTCCAATTCCAACTAATCCTGAAGAATTAATACGAAATCGTTCTAAACTGTTGGTGTTGATACTTAAAGCACCTGTAGCACTCTGATTTGAAATGGTTAAATCAACTGAATTCGCCGAAGGATATCCAAACCAACCAAAACGGTTAGAAGCTCCCTGTGGATAAAATTCCATATAAGTATGGTCTGTACCTTCTAAACGAAAGGTTGCTCCATTAGATTTTACATGAAGTTTTGTTACCGGTGTAGTTGTACCAATACCCGTTTGGGCAAAACCAAATAAACTTGAAAGTAACAATAAAAAAAATATTTTTTTCATATTATCGAATATAAATTTCTACTCGTGCAGAACGGTTAATTCCTCTAATGTTATCACAGCAAGCAACAAAATCTCCTGCGGAAACATTGCCATAAGCCATACCAATACCACCAAATACATCATTGGATTGCTGATTTCCATTAGGGTATAATCCTCCACCATTTTCATTCCATCCAAAACCCCAACGATTGGCTCCATTACCATTTCCAGTATAATTGAATCCATAAAATCGTACATCAATTTGAGATGAGAATGCAGTTCCTTTTCCAGCAAAATTATTGGCATCACCAAAAAATAAATTATTAGCTAAACTGAAAAAGTTAATTGGAGTGATACGAATACCATTATTAAAATTGTTTTGTAACCAACACCAAACATTATAAGTGCTGCTTGTATTTACACTTCCTCCAGTAGTACTTCCTCCTTGATTCCATGGAATATCGGGCCATAATGCCATAATATCTTTGGCATAAAAATAATTCATCGTATCAAATTTAGCATCACCATTATTCCTATTTGTTTGACTCGGATTTAAAATGGTTGCTGTTGTCCAATGAGTACTAGAATAATTAAATGTTGTTCCAGTTGTTGCTTTCATTGCCATCATCCAGCCACCGCCATCTACTGCCGAATTCATCAAACAAAAGACTTGCGTGGGTCCTACATAGGGCAAATTAATCCAATAAGTTGTATCTGTATTGGTGCCAAAAGCTGTTTTAATATATCTTGCACTTGGTGCTGCCTTTGCTGCTGTACTTCCGTCCATAAAGGGAACCGTTACCAATTCTTGTAAGTTTTGCGTCCAAGCCGAGAAAAAAGTATTGGCTGGATGAACACTAGTGAAAGAAGATGGGGTGGCATTTTGTAATGGCGATCGCCAATACATGCGAAATCCGAAACCTCCGGAACCTTGCTGCATACGAGCAATAAAGGAGTACGCTCTTCCAGCGGATAAATTTATAGTACCGGTTCGAGTTCCTAAAGCAGGAACTGCTTGGCCAATATAAGTTGTAATCACAGGATTTCCGTCAATGAACAAATCACTGGCGTCGTCTGAAGAAATAGTAAAAGTATAAATCCCTGTTTCTAGAGGAATAAAAGTGCCTTGAATTCGAAGTCCAAAATTGGTACCTCCATTAGGAACGTTAATCCCAATAGTACTCAATTCTGCAGCACTTGTCCAATCCAATATTCTAGCTGAATTGGTGGTTCCTGTTTGCGCCAAAGTACTATTGGTATTAGAGGTATTGAACATGGCGTTCATTTCAGTCGTATTTGTTGGAATAACAGGATACTGAGAAGCACTCCCATTTCCAGCGTTGGTACTGTACACCCAATAATCAAATTGTACATTGGGTTGTTTGTGCACAGGTTGATAGGTAGCCATCAATTGCGCTTGAACACTTATACTAAAAAGGAATACAATATGGATAAGTATTTTTTTCATACACAAGACTAATTTGACATATCGCCCGATGAAATAAAAACTCCTGCTGCTACACTAACTAAACTCAAAATAGCGTGTTGTCCAGCTGTTTTTGTAAAACTATAACGATTATTGATGGTAGATCCAGAAGGCGACAAAGTCACTTGACCAGTTCCTCGTTGCACAATAAGACAATTAAACCCTGATGTTAATGCAGGAACGGTTATTGTAACTGCACTATTACTGGTGCAACTGATAATTTTTCCGTTATCCGTTGCGGCTAATGTGTATGTTGGACCAGATTGTGAATTTATTTCAGCACCAAAATTCGTTAACGTAGTAGTTGTTCCATTTCCAGAAATACTACTGGTAGTAATATTGCTCAAAATAGCTACCCAAGCCGATCCATTCCAATAATAATAACCTGGCGCTACGTTATTAGGAGCAGTTCCTGCAGTGGCTGTATTATATACAAGTAAGCCTGTCGCAGGTGAGGTTACCGGACTTGCTGCATTTGTTGCTGTTAAAGCGATTCTTGGAGGTAAAAAACCTTGATTTGTTGAGGCGACTTCCAACTTAGCAGAAGGACTTGGTGTAGTTGTACCAATACCCGTTTGGGCATTTCCTGTAAAGAATGCCAAACCAAAAACCAATACTACTATACTTTTTTTCATTTTGTATTTTCTTAAAATAATCCTCTTAAAATAATCCAATTAGTACCTGTTGAAATGGCCTTAATCCAGTTATTAGATGGTTCTATTCCAATATTTAATTCAGTCGCGTTTGTTGTGGTACTATCTGAAATTAAACTACCTCCAGAGGCGTTAACTCGAACTGATACACTTGCAATGTTTTTGATGGTAATTTCTCTTCCAGCTCCTGCTGAAGAAGCGCTTGGAAGTGTTATAGTTTGTGAGGCAGTAGACCCCGAAAATACTATCAAATTATAAGTATCAGTTGCAGCCATAGTTGCCGTTGCAGAAATTAAAGAGGCACCTCCATTACTATTGGAAGACCAAGCAGGAACTCCACTTGCTAAAGTCAATACTTGTCCGTCTGTTCCTTTTGGTAAACGTGTCCCAGTTCCACTGGTTCCACCATAAATAATATCTCCGGCAGTAGTCATTGGAGACAAGGCATCAAAAGCAGCTGCTTTAGTTGTTTGACCAGTACCTCCGTTTGCAATTGCAATTGTTGTCCCATTCCAAGTTCCAGTTGCAATTGTTCCTACACTTGTTAAACTGGAATTTACTACGTTTGAAGCCAAAGTGGTTCCAGTTAAAGTTCCAGCAGCAGCGGTAACTGTAATATCAGCACTTCCATCAAAATCAACTGTATTAATTTTTCTTGCTGTAGCCAATTTAGTTGATGTAGCAGCATTACCTCCTATGTTTAAATTCGCAACAGGTGTTGTTGAAGTTACTACTAATGGTGGGTTTCCTGTTGCAACATTTGATGTTAATTGACTAGCTGTTACACTACCTAAAGCAGAAATATTTCCTGTATTTGATAAAGTAATATTAGTAGTTGTACCTGCCGATTTATTGCCGTTATTGATTTTAACGCCACCCGAAAATCGGAATGTAGCAGCGCCATCATTATTATCTACAATATCTCCGTCGTCAGATAATATGATTCCTTGTCCAGATGTACCAGCAGCATTAACAGTTAAATTTTGGTTTACTACAGTTGACGTTCCTGAAAAGGTTTTTACACCTGCTATGGTTTGGTTAGTAGTTAAGTCCACGAAATTTTTTGTAGATGAACCTGTTCCTCCATTAGCTTCAGGTAGTATTCCAGTAACTCCTGTTGTTAATGATAAGCCGGTTGCATTTGTTAAAACCAATGTACTTGGTGTTCCTAAAGCAGGTGTTACAAAAGTAGGACTGTTTGCTAAAACTAAAGCACCTGTTCCTGTTTCGTCTGAAATAACTCCTGCTAATTCAGCTGAAGTTGTAGCTGCCATCACATTTAATTTATCGGTGGTTACCACTAAAGTCTTTGAAGTCGGAATAGTTGTTCCGTTTACACTTGTAGCTGTAGCCACTCCCAAAACTGGTGTAACTAAAGTTGGAGAAGTGTCCATAACAAAAGTAGTTCCTGTTCCGGTTTGTGAAGCGATAGAGGTAGTATTTCCAACACTCGTAATTGGACCTGTTAAATCGGCATTAGTTGCATTTGCTGATGCTACAAAAGCAGTTGTGGCTAAAGCAGTACTGCTATCACCACTTGTTTGTGTTACTCCAATAGTACCTGATGGTAACGTTGGGGTTCCTGTAAAAGTAGGACTGTTTGCTAAAACTAAAGCACCTGTTCCTGTTTCGTCTGAAATAACTCCTGCTAATTCAGCTGAAGTTGTAGCTGCCATCACATTTAATTTATCGGTGGTTACCACTAAAGTCTTT
>JBIPOM010000283.1:0-2761 GCA_044379175.1 Flavobacterium sp.
CTCAGAATGACAATGGGGGAATTAGCGAATGAGTAAATTAGCGAATGAGTAAATTAGTGCGAATTTGCACTCCCTTTACCCTGTGCCCAAAACCTTTTACCAAAAAAAACCGCCTCTAAAGAGGCGGTTTGTGGTTTATGCTTTGGCTTTTGGTTTTAGTACCCAATAGGCCGTTGCTATGGCTAGTATTAGCAATGCTGGGATGTAATCGTTTACCGGAACATCTTGAACGTCATCTGGAAAGGTTTCTTGTGCTTGAAGCCATCCTGAAATTAAAACAAATGCTAAACTGTATATTTTTTTACTATTATTTTTCATCTTATTGATTTTTATTATTCAACAATCCATTTTAATTTACTAGTCTTTTCTCCTTGTGTAACCATAATATGATATACACCGGCTGCTAAACTCTGATTGGCTTGGTAATAACCTGAATTATTGGTTATTCCAATTTCTTGACCTATCGTGTTGTATAGTTTAACCGTTGCCTGTCCAGATGAAGGCAATTGTAAGTAGAAACCATTTCCTTTAGAAGGATTTGGGTATAAACCTACTTGACTAGCAAATGTATCAGTACTAAGCACCGCGTTTTGGAATACTACTTTAAAACGATTTTCGCTGTATGATGCCAAATTACTTGTGGTTGCAAATGATACTAAATATGCTTGTGAAGTAGAAATTTCTGTTTGTGTATTCAAGAAAGTATCTACTAAATATGGCGTTAATGCTGAATCAAAATTAGTAGTTTGAATTTTAAACGTATAATTTTTATTTACTCCTAAACGCATAGTTTTCATTGCTAACTCGTCTGATGTAGTTACTGGTGCGGCAGCATCAATAGCTAGTTTGGTATTATTTCTATACCATGCGATGTTTTCACCTGCTGCTTCTAATTTTGCAGCATCACCAAGTCCTAATTCGTTTGTGTACTCTGAACTAAAAACAGCTTTCGTTGCATCAATAGGATAGGCTCCTATTGCTAATTCGTTAGGATCATATAACGCTACCGATAGAGTAGGAATATTTGCGTTTCTAAATACATTTGCACTAGTTGTCGCTTTGTGCGCTTCTTGGAAGGTTAATGTACCAGCAGTTCCTGAAACTGTATTCTTTACGAAAAATGCTTGACCTGGCTGAATGAATTGACCTACTTGACCTCCGCCACTATTACCTGTTAAAACATTATAAGCAACATAATTACCTCTCGCTGCTCCTGAACCCATGTTTGGAGCCCAAGCATAATATGTATCTTCAATACCTGATTTAGTTACTGCATGCCAATCTACTGCACTTTGGTATGGGTTACCCACTAAACTATAATCGGCAGTAGTGGTGTTTGCTGTATTATTAATTGATGGCGTACTACTTGAATTTAATGTAACAGTTCCGGTTTTTAAAGTTCCTGTAGCACTTAATGTAATGGCTGCATTCATATTATCTGTTGTGGCAGCTGTAATGTTTGTTGCAGTTCTATCGCCTCTAACTAATACTCTATATCCTACTCCAGCTGTTAAATTCGTTGCATTGGTGTTGGCAATTGCGGTCCAACCCGTGCCTGAAGCGACTTGGTTATTATACGTAAACATCGAAGGATTGTTGGTTTCTGTAACATCAAAACCTCCTGAAGCCCCACCAGTAATATGGGTTTGTTGTTGCCAGTTATTTAAAATAAAGTTGGTAGTTGTTACCGCTGGACTTAATAATCTAAAGGCGCGTTTGCCTGAAGGAATGAAACGTTCTACTTTCACATTAGTAGCACCGCTAAGGTTTCCTGTTAATGTACCCAACATAGCAGTACCTGTAGCATCTGATTTAAACGTTACTGGCATACCACCAAAATTTGCAGTTCCTGCAATAGTTAATACTTTACCTGGCGCAACGGTTAAACTACCTGTACCTGATAAAGTTAAACTTTTTCCTGAAGGAATAGTAACATCTACATCTAACATAGGTGCATTTGAACCATCTGAAGAAATTAATACATCATCAGTAGCAGTTGGAACTGCATTAGCTGACCAGTTACTTGCGGTGTTCCAAGAATTACTTGTAGTACCTGTCCAAGTGTTAGGGACTTGCTCGATTGCAAAATTATCAAGATGAAAATCTATATCTGGAGAAGTTGAGCTCGTTGTTGCAACAAACGCAATTTTAACTAAACCAGAATAGCTCGTTAAATTTATATATTCTGTTTGACCAGTATTACTATATGAACCTGAGCCTGTATAAGTCTTAATAGCATTAGAAAGTGACCAAGTAGAACCCCCATCTGTAGAAATAATTACTCTTACAATATGTGTTCCTAAAGTAGATTGAACCGTTGAGCCATTATAACTTGTAACAGCCATATCATATTTAACTCTATAAACACCAGCTGTATTGCCTAAATTTATAGGTTGAGAAATTAACCAATCGTCAGTATCTGTTCCATATAAATTAGTTTTCACTCCAACATTAGACCCTGTATTTGCAAAACCAGTAGAACTACCCCATTCACTATCTGCAACCGTCAAAGTGCTAGGTGAAGCTAATGCAATGCTGGTAGCTTCTGACCAACAAATTGGAGTTGGTGCTGCACCAGTATAGGTTGCAAAAGTTTGAACTGATGTTGGAGCAGTCTCAGCATCACATTGTGTTGTAAAACTTGCACTTGCTACCCATGTACTTACATCCCCAGAACCACAATTAGAACGTACCCATGAATAATAAGTGGTACTTGCTGTTAATCCACTAAACGCATAAGTTGTTCCTGACGGCACATTGG
>JBIPOM010000275.1:0-2752 GCA_044379175.1 Flavobacterium sp.
CCTAGGCCAACAGCAATTTGGTATAAGTCTTCTAATTTCAGCTTACCCGCTTCATATTCAGCTCCTTTTCCTGAATCAAAACTAGCATAACGAGCTGCCTTTAAGCGATCTAGTTCACCATGCTTGGCCAATTTATCAGCAATTATCAAAGCTCTTGCTATCGTATCCATTCCGCCTATGTGTGCATGAAACAAATCTGCGGCATCGGTAGAATTTCTTCTACGCTTTGCATCAAAATTTATACCTCCACCCGCTAATCCACCTTGCTTTAAAATAATAGCCATGGCTTCTGCCCACTCGTAAATATCAATTGGGAACTGATCTGTATCCCAACCATTTTGATAATCACCCCGATTTGCGTCAATCGAAGCAAGCATTCCAGCATCAGAAGCTACTTGGCATTCATGCGCAAAAGTATGTCCAGCCAAAGTAGCGTGATTAACCTCTAAGTTTAAACCGAATTCAGAAAGCAAATTAAACTCCCTCAAAAACCCAATCACGGTAGCCGCATCATAATCATATTGATGTTTCGTTGGCTCACAAGGCTTAGGCTCGATGAAAAACTTTCCTTTAAATCCATTTTTTCGAGCATATTCCACACAAGTATGAAGCATTTGAGCAAAATGCTCCCGCTCACGTTTCATGTCTGTATTTAATAAAGTCATATAACCTTCTCTACCTCCCCAAAACACATAACCATCCCCGCCTAATTTGATTGTTGCATCGATCGCACCCTTTAATTGGGCTCCCGCATGAGCGACAACCTCAAAATTCGGATTGGTAGAAGCACCATTCATATAACGCTCATTCGAAAATAAGTTGGCCGTTCCCCACAATAACTTCACTCCCGACTCAGCTTGTTTTTTCGCAAAGATGTCAGAGATAAATTCTACCCGGCTTGTAAATTCTTTGGGATCATTGCTTTGATCGATCGCATCCACATCATGAAAACAATAAAAGGGCGCGCCTATTTTAGTAATAAATTCAAAAGCGGCATCTGCTTTGTCCGAGGCTCTTTGGCGTACATCGCTAGCTGCATCCCATGGATAATGATGGGTTCCTGGGCCAAATGGATCAGCACCATTTCCGCAAAACGAATGCCAATATGCAATGGCAAAACGCAAATGCTCTTTCATGCTTTTTCCGGCAATGATCCTATTTTCATCGTAATAACGAAAAGCGAACGGATTGTCCGATTCTGCACCTTCAAATTTAATTTGACCAATGCCTTTGAAATATTCTTTTTGACCTAATATGATACCCATAATGATTAATGCGTTAATGTTATTTGTAATATCAAAACTACAAATTCTACCCAAAAAAATAACAAAACCATTATATATTTAGTTGGCAAGAGCAAGTTTCCATTCCATGATTCAATCAAAGGCTAAAGTCCAAGACAGCTAAATCATATTTTTTTCTTATTTTTGAAAACATTACACCCAATAAATATATGCTAAAAAGAATAATAGCCATCGCATTCGTTGTCTCATCCGTTTTGCATTTAAATGCCCAAGGTCCTTCGGGCGTCACTTTCAATGCAAATAATCGCTTTGAGCAATTAGAGTCCACCTTGCCCACACCCAATTCGTATCGTACTGCGAGTGGTTCTCCAGGAAAAGATTATTGGCAACAACGTGCGGATTATGACATTAAAGTGGAATTAGATGATATCAACCGCAAAATCATCGGTACTGAAACGATTACCTATTTCAATAACTCGCCAGATGAATTACCCTACATTTGGATTCAATTAGACCAAAATATTTTCGAGAAAGGGACCATTAAAAAGACCTCTGCCACGGGAGATATCACAAAAGGAATCAGTGCAAGCATGTTTGAGGAGTTAACAGATCCTAGAGAATATGGATATAAAATTGCGGCCGTTAAGGATATCAAAGGGAATCCACTGAAGCATACGATTAATCAAACGATGATGCGCATCGACTTACCTACCCCCATAAAATCAGGTGGAAATGTAAGTTTCTCCATCGACTGGAATTATTTGATTACTGAATATTATGGTCGATCAGGTTATGAGCTATTTCCTAAAGATGGAAATGCGAATTACTTCATCGCCCATTGGTTTCCACGCCTTGCCGTTTACAACGATGTATACGGTTGGCAACACAAGCAATTTATAGGCCAAGGGGAGTTTACTTTGAATTTCGGTAATTATAAAGTAGCCATTACGGTGCCCAATGACCATGTGGTTGGTGCCTCAGGCGAATTACAAAACGCATCGCAGTTGATGACGGCGGCCCAATTAAAACGTTGGGACCAAGCCAAAACAGCGGTTAGACCTGTGGTCATTGTGACTCAAGCGGAAGCTGAAAAAGCTGAAAAAAATAAGCCGACAGGTAAAAAGACGTGGATATACAAAGCTGACAATGTACGTGATTTTGCATTTGCGAGCTCACGTAAATTTATTTGGGATGCGATGCAAGTGGATGTAGAGGGTAAAAAAGTGTGGGCCATGTCCTACTATCCTAAAGAAGGAAATCCACTTTGGGAAAAATACTCGACGATGGCGGTAGCTCATACGCTTAAATCCTATTCCAAAAGAACCATCGCTTATCCATACCCCGTGGCTATTTCTTGCCATGCTACTTTAGGTGGCGGAATGGAATATCCGATGATTTCATTCAATGGAGGCCGACCTGAAACCGATGGAACGTATACTGAAAATACAAAAAATGGGATGATCGGCGTGATCATTCATGAGGTTGGACACAATTTCTTCCCTATGATT
>JBIPOM010000266.1:0-2723 GCA_044379175.1 Flavobacterium sp.
CCTGGCATCTGACGAAGTAGTTCCAAAGCAGTATCGCGACGCTGCTTCAAAGTGTTAAGCATGATCGGAACGCCTGATTGATCGCCTGTAACTGCTTCAACGCCACCGTATTGAACGAAGTGAGTAGTGCAGGATTCATCGTTGGTGTTTAGCTTTGCGATCACGTCTGCAATTTCTTTAGGTGCGATTGCAGCACCAAGGCGCCAGCCAGTCATCGCAAACTTCTTTGAGAAGGTGTAAAGAATTACGGTGCGCTCGGCCATTCCTGGAAGGGATGCAATCGACTTTGATTTTCCTTCGTAGCGCATTTCAAAATACGCTTCGTCAGAAAGCACATAAAGATTATTTGCAATCGCAATTTCCGCAATTGCTTCGCGCTCGGCATCAGTTGATTCAGCGCCATTAGGATTTTGCAGGTCGTTGTAAACAATTGCTTTAGTGCGAGGTGTGATCAAAGATTTGATTTGATCGATGTCAATGCTGAAACCGTTGCCATTTGCAATGTAACGGTATGGCCTTGCGATTCCACCAAAGTATTCGATTTGGCTTTCGTAAATTGGGTAGCCAGGGTTTGGGTAAAGAACTTCCTCGCCTGGATTCATGATGGTCTGAATGAACTTTGTAATAACTGGCTTTCCACCAGGTTGAACGACAACGTTCGAAGCATCAAAACTTAGGCCGCGGTCGCTACCAACGTTTGCAGCTAGGGCTTCGCGCAACTGCGGGATTCCAGCACCCGGGCAGTAGCCAGTTTTGCCATCTGCAATCGCACGATTCATTGCATCAACAATGTTCTGTGATGTTGGCAGGTTAATGTCACCTAAGTGGAACGGGAAAATTCGATTACCTTTTTGGCCCCATTCAGCTGCAGCTAGGGAAACGGCGAATGCGGTTTCAGTACCTAAGTTTTCTAGACGTGTTGCTAAAGCCATGGATTACCCCAAAAAGTCGCGGTTTGTCCTTGTACTTTATCGCCCGAGAAAGGCGCTAGCCATTTGGGATTTCCATGCGCCTTAGCCAGACCCCACATCGTGGAACTTAAAAGGAAATTGCCTAAACTGCTCTCTTCTTTACTGAGCGAAGGCGACCACGTCCGGTGTGGCTATAAAGATCCTTTGGCCCAATTGGGGTTGGCACCAATTCGATGTCTACTCCGATTCCGCGCTGGACACTCTGCTTATAGATGTATTCCAAGGTCGAAAAATCTTCGATTGCAAAGCCGACAGAGTCAAAGATCGTGACCTGTTCGTCGTCATCGCGGCCTACTTCTTTTCCGGCCAGAACTTTCCAAAGGTGATTCACCGGGAAGTCTGCTGGCATCTGCTGGATGTCGCCTTCGATTCGGGTCTGCGGTTCGAACTCCACAAATACTTTGCCTTGCGTCAAAACGCCCGCTGCGAGTTCAGTCTTTCCTGGGCAGTCGCCACCGACGCCATTGAAGTGCATACCTGGCTCAACCATCTCTGGCGTGATGATTGTTGCCATTGCCTTATCTGCAGTAATTGTTGTAACAATGTCTGCGCCCTTTACGGCTTCGGCTACCGAGCTGCAGTGCACAACCTTTAATCCTTCAAATTCAGCCAAGTTGCGAATTAGTTTTTCAGTTGCTTCTGGATCAATATCGAATGCGCGAATCTCGGTAATTCCAATTACCTTATGGAATCCAATTGCCTGGAACTCAGCTTGCGCGCCGTTTCCAATAACTGCCATCACACGTGAGTCTTTACGAGCTAAAGCTCGAGCAGCCATTACAGATGTGGCAGCAGTGCGCATTGCAGTTGCCAAAGTCAGCTCACTTAGCAACATTGGGTAGCCAGTGTTCATGTCAGATAGAACGCCAAAGCCCATGACGCTGAATAGGTCGTGCTTGATGTTCTCTGGATGACCGTTTACGTACTTGAAGCCATAACGTTCGGCGTTAGAGGTTGGCATCAACTCAATGACGCCTTCGTCATTGTGGGCACCAAATCGAGCTGCCTTGTCGAACTCTTCCCAGCGAACGAAGTTTGCCTCAATTACATCAGTTAACTCGGCAATAAAGTTATCTACTTCAATTGCCTGAATTAGCTTGGCCATTGCTGGTACGTCTACAAAGCGAGTCATTTTGGGGTTCCTGTTCCGAGGTTCATTAATTACTGGTGCCTATCGAAACTAATGGATTTTGGTGTCACATAGTGCCAACAAACTGCACTATTTAGTACATTTACTTAGCAATTTGCTAGCATTGAGTTGTCGAATTGTTAGGATAATGATGGATGATCTAGATCGCGCCATTCTGGCCAAACTCCGCAAAGATGCTCGAACTTCGGTTAGCTCAATTGCCAATGAATTAAAGGCGGCTCGAGCTACGGTTCAACACCGAATCACTCGCCTAGAAAACTCTGGAACCATAACTGGCTACACGGTAAAGGTGAGTCCGGAGTCCTCGCCAAATCTAATTCGTGCCGTGATGTCGATCGCAACCGAAGGAAATACTGCTAAGGCTGTAGTTAGAAGATTAAGTGGCTCCCCCCATGTCGCTGCAATCCACTCCACGAACGGCAAATGGGACCTGATTGCCGAGATTCAGGCCGAGTCATTGGCTGAGTTTGATGCCGCCATCAATGAGATTCGGGAAATGAAAGAGATTACGGGATCGGAAACCAACCTGCTGCTGTCTACCTACAGCTTATAGTTTTTGACAATCATTCTCATTAATGTAAGATGAGAACCATGTTCATTAA
>JBIPOM010000232.1:0-2721 GCA_044379175.1 Flavobacterium sp.
CAATTTTATTTGTTAAAAAAAGTGGTTTCTCGTTTACAAAAACTTTATACATTTGCAATATGATATTTAATAACAACACAGCACAACAAACAGCCGAATTGCTTTTACAAATAAACGCAATTAAATTGAATTCTAAAAATCCTTTTACATGGGCTTCTGGCTGGAAAAGTCCCATTTATTGTGACAATCGTATAACACTTTCTTTCCCAGCGGTTAGAAATTATATTAGAGATGAATTTGTAAAGCAAATTGAAGCCAAATTTGGTCGTCCAGATGTGATTGCAGGTGTTGCAACTGGAGCAATTGGTATTGGAATCTTGGTAGCAGAAGCTATGGGATTGCCTTTTGTATATGTTAGACCAGAAGCAAAAAAGCACGGAAGACAAAATCAAGTGGAAGGTTTTTTACAAAAAGGTCAGACCGTAATTGTAGTTGAAGATTTAATTTCAACTGGTGGAAGTAGTCTAATGGCAGTTGAAGCATTGCGTAATGAAGGTGCTAATGTAAAAGGAATGGCCGCTATTTTTACATACGGATTTCCTATTTCTGAAGAAAAAATTGCAGCTGCAAAATTAGACGTATATACATTAAGTAATTACGAAAACTTAATTGAAAAAGCGGTTGAGAAAAAATATGTTTCAGAAGAGGAATTAGAAACGCTTAAATCTTGGAATAGTAATCCGAGTGAATGGGGAAAATAGTTTTTAGAATGTTAGATTTTTAGACAAATTAGACATAAAAAACGTCCTGAATAATTAGGACGTTTTTTTAATCAATTAATATTTTCGAATCAAATATTTCATTTCTATTCTTTATTATTGTTTCAAAATTTAAATCTTTTTTTGAACCTACATCGAAATACTTTTCATTTGTGTAATAAATTTCTAAAATTTTATTTTTTATTTCTATATCTGGTCGAGAAATAAATTTTTCACAAAGACATAAAGCTAATTGACGTCTTGCATATTCTAACTCCCATTGATTAGTTACAGAATGACCTTCGTAAAGTAATTTTTCACCACTTCCATAAAATGGATATTCAACCTTACAATCTTTAAATGTTAAGATTTTAGTTTAATCTTTTTTACAAGATTGAATCAGAAATAAAAAAACAAAAAATAAAATTCTATACATTAAAATTTAATTTACCAACTGAATGCCTTCGTTATTAATATCAATCAATTTTTGTTTGTATAAACTTCCAATGGCTTTTTTGAATGTTTTTTTACTCATTTTTAAAACCGATTTGATTTCTTCTGGATGACTGTTGTCATTTAATCTTAGCACACCGTCATTTTGTTTTAAGGCTTCTAACACTTGCTGTGCCGAATCGTCAATGGCTTCAAAACCTTGTTTTTGGAAGGAAACGTCTATTTTTCCATCCGGGCGAATGGTTTTAATGTAGCCTTTGGTTTTATATCCTGGAGAAACGGTTTCAAACACTTCATTTTGATACGCCAATCCTCTAAATTTTCCGTTGATAATTACATTAATTCCAATTTCTGTAATGTGAGAAACCATTAAATCCACTTCCTGTCCTACCTCAATATCTAAAGGTTCTTTATCTAAAAACTGGTTGATTTTACTTGATGCCGCTAACCTACCCGTTTGTTTGTCTAAATACATCGTTACAATATAACGCTTGTCTTTTTCCATTGGGCGGGCTTGTTCTTTAAAAGGAGCAAACAAATCTTTTTCCATTCCCCAATTTAAAAAGGCACCAAATTTATTGATGTAACTTACTTTTAAAACAGCAAACGAATTTAAGGAAATAAACGGTTTTAAAGTTGTAGCTACAGGTCGTTCTTCGTGATCTAAATATACAAAAACCGTTAAATCTTCGCCTATAGTAAAATCATTTGGAACATATTTATTTGGTAATAAAACATCGTCTTTTCCATTGGTAAGAAACAAACCTACTTTTGTTTCTCTATCTATTTTTAATGTGTGGTATACACCTATTTGTAACATATTATGGCTTTATAATTAAAAGTGATGGCGTATTGTTTAACCACACACTTCTGGTATCAATTAGTTTTTTCCAACTATCAATACTCATAATTAATAAATCTTGTTCTTTTAAGAAATCTTTTTCTAATTTCGATGAATGAATCACTTTTACATTTTCGTGAGTAATTTTGTTATTTTCATTTACGATATCATACGTATCAAAAATGGAAATCTTAGCTTGTGAATTCTTTTTCAATAATTTTACGTAATCCAATAAAAATTGATCTTCATTATTAAATAAAATCACAGAAATATTTTCTGTTTTCGTCAAATCCTTATCTACAAAAATTCCTAATGGCACTTCTGTTTTATTAATAATGGCTTGTGTTTTATCATCAAAATAATTGACTTCAAACAATTTTTCTTTTCCAGTAAATGTGTTTAATAAATTTTCAGGATTAATAATTTTAGAGGTAATTCCTAATACTTTTCCTAAAAGTGTCCCTTCAAAAATTGAAGCACCAATATTAATAAGTACAAAATTAAAATCCCCTTTATTACTTACTTCTACAATATCAGAATCAATATCTCGAGAAGCTTTAAAAAGTGTTTCTACTTTACGATTTAGTTTAGTAGCTTCCTTCAGAATTGGTTTAAAACTTTCACGTTCATATTCTTCAATTTTATACGGATTTACCTCATTTGTGGAAGAAATATACATGGCTGTAAGCGATTGTTTTTCTTTTTCTATACTAATAAAATTATTTGCAA
>JBIPOM010000007.1:0-33499 GCA_044379175.1 Flavobacterium sp.
TTGAATTGAAAATGGTGTATTTGCTTGCGTTAAAATTTCAATCCATTCAGATTGCAAAAATCCGCTTTGCCCCTCAATTTCTGCAACCACTTGACCGAAATTCTTAACCACAATAGTATAAGGATTTGTCGAGGGTGTTAACACCGCCACTCGATAACGAAATCTTCTAAAATCTGTTGTGCTATTAAAATAACTGCTATTAATCCACGTTTTAGTAGTTATATTAAATCCTAAGTCAAAGCCTATGCTATTAGTTAAATTTAATAATTGCTCACTTGGTCTACCCTCTAAAGTAGCGGAATTGTTTAACCATAAATATAACTGGTCAAATTCAGTTCTGCCAAAAAAATCATTACTAAAATTAAAATCATACTTCGATTCAATAGCTTTTATAATTTCAATTAATTTTATTGATGGTCTTAAATTTAAAGGATTTGCTCCAACGTTTCTGATGTTAAATATCGTTTCGTCGTTGGTGTTATCACTCGGATCTGAATTATAATAAACTCTTTTTTTAGTTATTAAATTAGCAATTATTTTTCCATCTGATAAATCATTTTTCAATGCTTCAATCATATTGGCATAAGTCCAATCAAAATTTAAATCCGATAAATCTAAAGAAGTAAGTTCATCGTCTTTTAATTTATCTTTTAAATTTAAAAGTTTACCGAAAAAATTAAGCGAATAACTAGAAGGTTTATCGTTTTTGATATTAACTTTGTCTAGTCGCATTTTCCCTGATTTAAACGGAAGTCCATCTATTTCAATACGAGCGTTTTTCTTTACCCTAGCATCAAAAGTGTTATCTATATTGGCATTGTAATAGTGTTTGAATATAGCGTTGTTTTTATCACTTGCGGGAACGGTAAAGCCTTTTGAGTAATCAGTTGTATTACTTGAAACATCCGAACTATCTGTTATTGAAGAAACAATTTCTATATTTTCATCGTTAAATAATTCTATTCTTTCGTTCTCTATAAATATCGCTACTCTCATTTAGGTATTATTAATTTCGTTAAATGCGTATTCAAAATCTATTTCGTAATTAATTAATCTATCCTTTTGTCTAGTCTTATATTCCAAACTTGAACTTTTAATTTTCAAAGGAATATAATTTTCGTCAACAAACTGCCATACCCTTTCTGATAAAAGCATTTGTTTAAATATTTCGTTTGCACTTTCGTCAACAAAGCCCGAGTTAATTTTATACGATGTTTTGCCTTGTACGTTAAAGTCAATAAATTGGTGGTTGCCTTCAATCGGTTGCCCTCTAAAACTTTGAAACGTTTCACGATTCGTGTTAATACTTTCACTTTTTGCTTTAAAGAAAGTCATAAAAGCAATCGCACCCTCTTTATTTTGGTACGCAATATCTACCGGCGTGTATCTACATTCGTCTGTAATTAATAACGTAATGGTTTGTTCGTTATAGGTAACTTCTATAAATTCATCATCCCCTGCTTCGGCTACATTAATCCAAATATTTTTCAAAGTTTCATTACTTAAATACGTAGTAGGCACTTCGATTGATTCATCTAAATTATTGTTTGGATAGCTTATAATAGTAATCATACTGTAAAGATATTAGAGTAAACAATATTCCCTGTTAATTCGTTAAATGCAAAAATTCTAGTTTCAAATGATGAACCTAAAGATACTACTCTAGTTTGAGGCGAAGTAACGCCTGCAAAAGTTGTAGGCACTGACCAACTACTACTACCTATCGCTCTAACTTGCGCTTGTAAAGTTGTAAAAGTAAAATTTGATGTGAAACTATATTGATAAGTTGACCCTGTTGTATTTACAACATTTGTAATAACAATTTCGCTTTCGTCTGTTGGTTCGTCAATTAAAATAGGCACGTTGAAAAATCCATTACGATTGACTTTGTAATCTTGAATAGGTATCAATATTTTATTTGCAGGAGGTTGCGGATTCTCACCGCTTAATCCGTAACCATATCCTTTGAGTGCTAAAAATGTTTCCGCAAGTTGTAATACATCATCATCATCACTATCATTAGTTTTGTAGATTATTTCTTTACGAACCCAAACTTGATTATCACCGTTTATTAATTCAGTCGTTGTGCTTTTCTTCGGTGTAAATTCGATAAAGTCATTTAGTAAATTAGCAATATTAATTTTGTCAAAACCTGTTAATGATTCTGGATTCGATTTTGTAATGCTATATTGAGGTGTAAACGGTGGCGTGTTTTTGTTTCCGTTCCAAATATATAAATTAATAGTATAGTCAATTGCAGTCGCACCAGTTAAAGGACTTACAAAAGGAATGCTTATATAATATGGTGTTAATGTTTTTATCATTTCAAACTTGTTTTTAATAAATTATCAATCGTTAATCCGTATGCTTTTACTAATTCATCGGGCAACTTCTTAAATGCTAATTCAAACGGTCGCTCAAAGAAGTTAGTAGTTTTCAAACCTGTAAACCATATCGAACGCCTTACTATAAAAGCGGTTGACTCGTAACTTAAAAACTTCCCCTTTTTATCTTTAAATTGAAAACGTTTTCTTTTTACCCAACTATTAATGCTCTCTGTTAAACCTCCCTTTTTACCCGAACCAGTTCCAAACTTATAAGGACTATTCGGTGCTTTTGAAGAACTCTTAATACCTTTTACTCCTTTATCTACAAAAGTGCCGTATGGTTCCATTGATATTGAAAACTCAAAACTATTCTTATTTTCTTTAGCCTCGTAACTTATAGACTTATATAGATTGCCTTTGTCTTTTTTACCTGCTTTAGTTAAATTAGAACGGGACTGTTGTACTATGAATTTACCGAATTTATCTAGTTCCTGCTTTACTGACATAGGTTAATAGTTGTATTTGGCAATTCGACATCAAAAGTAAGTACTGCCCCATCTAGTAACTTATGCCCCTCAAAACTTCCCATTTCAAACGATGGGTTTTCACTAGCCGTAATATTAAAATTTTCAAAATCATTATACATTTTACTCCAAATTCTATTGAGGACCGCAAGTGCCATATTATGATTATCTACTTCATTGTCTTGCCCCCAAAATTGGTCCGTTATAAGTTCGTTATTTTTATCTCGAGTATCCCAAACCGATAACGCTACGTTAAAAATAACAGTACTGCCGTTTGTAAAGCTTCCTGCATCAATCCAAACATTAGCCAATGGGAAAATTAATTCTTTATCTTGTGCCATTGCATCAGGATTCAATTTCCTGCAAGAATTAATTAATTGATCAGTATCAAACAACTCTTTAAAGTATCTGTATAGTTCGCTTAGTTGATTCATTATAATTGTATTTGATTAGTTGCGTTTGGGTTTTTCATTAAGTTAATTTTTAATTTAGTCTTATCGGATTTGTGGCATAAGAATAACATAAATTCGTGAATGTTTGTTTTTAAAATTGTATCGTACTTCCAAATCTTACCTTTTGCTAAATCGTCAATGGTTGCATACCAACCCCACTTTAAAAAGTAGTCACTAGCTTGTTGCCCCTCACTTGTTCCTGATTCGTAAATTTCTGAATATAAATCAGTAATTCGTTGCTTAAACTCGAAAAAAAAACCAGCGCACCATTTACCGCACTTAATGGCATTAACTTCATTATTTCTGAAAATTGTTCAGTTCCTTTGTAAGTTTGAATTGCATAATTGTTAAAAGCATCTTTTTTATTTATCGGTCTGAATAATACTGCCATTAACTTATGTAAATCTTCGATGTTACTTTGATATTTTTCAATGTCTATAAACTCCCCTGCTGTAATTTTATCTAAATTTGGTATGAATCCAAACTCCACATCTTTTATAAAAAATGTTTGTTGAAATTCGTGTTCAGTTTCTAAAGCCTTATCAATTAAACTTACTATTTCGTCATAGTCGCTAATTGATATATTCCTAACCTCGTCAGGTTTCAGTCCTGTAAAAATCTGTATCTTACGGGTGTTCAATTCGTGAAGTGCTAAGTCTTCACGTTTCATTAAATCAGTGTACTTTTGATACTGACTTAAAGTTATATCGTTTATGTTTTCTGGAATAGTAATCTTCATACTTATAAAAGTAAAATTTGTTGTTATTGTTACATAGTTTATCTTATTTCAATACCAAATGACCTGCCTAAATGATACACAATATTGTATCGAATACCATCTATTGCGTGGTTGTAAGCATCGATATACAACTTACTGCCTTTGTCTAAGTACACATAGTTGTTTAACTCTTTAGCGATGTTGTGGCTGTTTGGTTCTACAATTATTTCATAATCCTGCATAAGTGAAACTCCAAACTCAATAGGTGGCTTATCACATCGTACTACATTATTTTTAAAAGTTCGTAATTCATCTATTAGCCTGCCTTCTGAATTATCACCAATTATTAAACTTTTGTTTGCGTATTGAGTATTTAAACTTGCAATTTCGGACGTTGTTAATTTGGTTTTATAAAAACATTCTTTAACGTATATTATTTTTTTCTTTTTATCTATTGCAACTTCGGTTAAAGTTGTAGGGTCTATTGAGTAACCGTAATCCTGTCCAAATGATGTCTGTAAATTATCAGGATTAAATGCGCCAAACTTCCAATTTGTAAAAACAACGCCTTCCGCTTTATCTAACCAACCACCTAAAATTTGATGTTTATATTTATTTGGATTTGATTCTTTAATACGCTCGATTTCGTTTATAAAGCTAATATCTAAATTATCAATGTTATCTAAATACGTTGTGTGAATATAAGTTACATCGTCTTTAATCCCGTTAAATCCCTCTTGCACTCCTGCGTCTTGAAAAAAACGTTTATAAATCCAATGTTCTTTAGTTGCCGGATTAAGAATCAATATAACTCGGTTTTGTTTTCCTTTTTTTCTAATAGATAAATTAATTTTATCAAATGTATTTTCGTTAATTAATTCTTCCGCTTCATCAAGTATCCATGTTGTAACACCTTTTAATGATTTTAAATTAGCGGTCTGGTCACCACTACTTGTTTTAATACCTCTAAATATAATTTCAGAATTACTTTGTTTGTTTTTAATTTCCGATTTGTTAATTTCAAAAAAATGATTAATATTCATTAACTCAATTTTTTCTTGAAATTCTGGAATAATTGAAAGATGCGCACTTGTCATTGTTTGACGTGTGAACAAAATTCTATGTCCTTGTTCAAACGACAAGAGGTTAGCAAATGTGCCAACCCCGAATGATTTACTTGAACCTCTGCCACCTGTTACTATAAAATAACGTGTATCGTTTTCAAATAATGGTGCGTATTTTTTTTTAAGTGTTATCAATTATCCTCAATAGCTTTACAAACCTCCTCTGCAATATTTTCAAAATCATCTTCAAAAACTGCATTGTTAAAATTATCTACTTCTGCTTTGTATTTATCTAATATTTGTAATACTTTTTCGTACATTATTCTTTAAATTTAATTACATCTTTTAACTCAAAGTTACTAATGTTTACGTTTTGGTCAATCGTTTCTTTTGGTTTGCCAAATAAATGTTCCGCAATAAATATCTGTCCTCTTTGAGTTTTTGATAAATCCTTTGCAAATTCTATTTTTGCTTCATCATCGGTTTCAACTGATTTAAGGCTTTTTAAAGCACTCAAAAATATTTCGTTTACCTTTTTTTCTTGCGCCACAGATTTACGCCCTGCACCTTCCCTTTTACCTCCATTTTGCTTTTTAACCTCTTGTTGCTGTTCCATCTGAAAAAAATCTGTTTAATCACAATCCAATTTGTAACGATTATAGTCTGACCCATATTCAGGCTCGTAAAAAGTTGTAGTTTCACCGCATTGATTCGGAATACTTCTCACATAGGTATATCGTGCAGGAATTGATATTGTGCCTCCGCTTCCCATTGGTGGACTATACATATAAAGTTTTTTTTCGCAGTTGCAATCTTCATCTGCTTCACATTGCACCGCCATTAACGGAAATGCTAATAATAGTAATAATAGTTTTTTCATTTTATTTAGTTTTTATAAGTTTCATATACTTTATCTAATCTGTCAATAATCGCAATCATTTCTTTTACGCAACCAGGGCAAGGATACCACACTTGTCTGTTAAAAACACTAGCGTACAAATCACAAACAAATTTAACTTGATCAGTATTTAAAGTAAGTGTTCTTACTTCTTGAAATTCTGTCCACTTTGTATATTCCGCTTCTGTAAAACATCTAGCTTTAAATCTGTATGGAAACATTTCGTTTAACTTTTGCTTTCGCTCCTCGCACCCACAATCTTCACCATTTACAAAATGTTGCAATCCTGTGAAGTGAATTATCTTTTCAACGGTATCACCTAATCCTTTACTTTGTTTTTTGTTTCTGCTCATTTCTTATTCGTTTTATAGTTCTATGAATGAATGCGTAATTAATATTGTATTTTTTTTCTAGTTCCCTAAGTGAGTAATCAAAAGATAACTCTAGTAATTCCTTTTCCCACCATTTTAGATTTGTTAAAGTTTCTAATTGCTCATCATTAATTTCAAAGTTGTTAATTGATTCTGTAATTACAATATCTTCAATGTTGACTTCTTTTTTTGTTTTGGTGTGATGTAAAAATAAATTTCTAATTACAATTATAACATAAAAATCATTCGATGCCTTTTCGTTGTTTGCTAATGCTAGATACATATCGTTAACTAAGTCGTCTGCAAGGTATTTGTCTTTGCAAATATTAAAAGCTATCTTACGCCATTGTGTATCTTTTTTAGCAAGTATATCTAACACATTTTCATTTATTTAAACAAATTTACAAATCATTTTTTAATATCAATGTTTTTTGTGAAAATATTTAAAAATAGGTAACCATTGTTGTTTAAACTAGTGTGTATATGGCTTAGATCAACTACCTATTTTTTTTGTTTTTTTATTACCTTAAAATTATACTTCCGTTACTAAACGGGCAGTATTTTATTTTTGATTTATCGATTAATTCAGATGCATCACGTTCTAGTTTTTCTTTTATAGCTTGACGCACAAAATGACTTACTTTTATTTTTCTACTTCTTAATTTATCTAAAGTTTGCTTTTGAACTTTGCTAATTTTTAAAGTAATAACTTCGGTGTATAATTCCATATTTTAGTGCTTTTAAGATATAATTGTAATACTTTTCATGCGTCAAGCGAGGAGTTACCAGCAATGCCAGAACCGACACCGCTAAAACAACCGTAATTGTGATTTAAAGTCATTAAAACGCTTTTCTTGTTTCTCATAATATTCTTGGTCTATTTCAAATCCTACAAAGTTAAACCCGCCTTTATATGCTGCAATTCTACTGCTCCCACTTCCTAAGTGGGTATCTAAAATCAAATCGTTTGGATTTGCGTAATTGTGAAGCAACCAATCATATAAGGCAATAGGCTTTTGTGTGGGATGAAATCGAACTTCTTTATTTTTCATGTCCTGTTGTCTAAAACCATTCCAAGTGTATTTAAACTTTCTTACTGCTGTTTTAAATGATGTCCACGCTATTTCACAATCAGCTTGGTCTCCAAATCCGTCCTTATCCCACACAATCCAACAACTGCTATTTTTATTTATCCTTTCAATAAAATGATTTGCTCCCCAAACGATTTGATTTTTAGATACTCTTTTCAGTTCGCTAAAATACTCTTCACTTGGTGGTTCATTATCCCAATCTTTAATAGTGTATTTCTTTTGCGAATGATGCCTTGTATGTATTTTAGCACTTGCCTCTCCAATCCCATAAGGCGGGTCAACTATTGCCAAATCAAAATGGTTATCGTTAAAGCGTTTTAATGCCGTTACACAATCTTCTAAATACACCTCCGAAGAAGGCACTGCTGGTAACACGTGCTTTGCAAAAGCGGGGGTTTCCGTTTTCAAAGAAACATTATCGTTAAATATATCATTCATCTTTCTAATTAAATTTAGTGGTTAAAAGCCCCGCCTTCGCAAAGCACCATACGTTAGCAAACAGCTTATGACGTAGTTTGTAATAATTCAGGGTTTTCAAAAATATTGCCTATTACTTCATATTCGTAATTCCAATGTTTTCTCAATTTAATGTAACTACTTCCGTATTCCATTACGAAAGCATTTACTTCTTCTGTGAAAATTATTTTATGAGTAGTTGTCATTGTTTGTCCTGTCCAATTTCCAACGCTTCTTTTATAAGTTGCAATGTCGCCTTCAAAAATTTTATTTCCGTTTTTATCTAGCAATCCTGTAAACTGCATTATATTTTTACAATCTGAATAATGATGCATAAAACTTCCCAACGTTTCTAAATCAGGTTCGCCTTGTATAGCCATATAATTTCCTAAAGTTGATTCTATCCACGCTCTAAAACAAAGCCGATTTGCTAACACAGGTTTAACAAGATTGCCACTTTCGGTTTGATTTTCAGGTGATTTTGTATTTGTTGACATAAGTTATTAATTTAAAGTTTTGCGAGTTTTTAAAGGCAACCTCGTTAAGCCTGATAACGTTAGCTGATATGCTACGAACCGAGTGCCAACTTAATAGCTTCATTCAATTCATTTTCCATTAGGACATATCCGTGCTTGCCTTCTTCAATTAATTGCTTGTTTAGTTTTTGAACATCTTTTAAAGCGTTTTGACAAGCCTTTAATAATTCAGGTGCAGAAGCTATTAGTCTTGCATTTCCTTCACGATAAGTTCCAGTTACTAATTTAGGTTCGCCATCAATAATTTCTTTTCGCTGTGGCATTGGATACCAAGCCAAAGTTGCTATTGTTTCGCCATCTTCTGTATAAACTTGCGTTGCATACATACCATCAGGGTCATTAGGTATTTCTCTGTGTGAAAAGTGCCATTTATTAGGCGTGAATTTTTGTTCCATTTTTTAAAATTATTTACGTTTGACAATAAGCACATCAGCTAACATAGTGTTGCCAAAATGGGGGCAGACGTGCATTAAATGAACATTTGTACTGTGTTCAGCAGTAGTGCTTTTAATGGGCTTTTGTGCTAATAATCCCCCACTTCGGCAACACTCGACCGTTATGCGATAGCTTATGTAGTGCTATCAACAGAATCCTCGTATAAAGGTTTTCCAGTAAAAGGACAGAATTTAGCGTAAACCATCATTTCTTTGTACGATTTGGAAAAGTTTTCTCCTTTTTTAGTTCTATACATACAAGGAATCATTAAATGTCTGCCAGTTCCACCTAACCAAAAAGATGAAGCATTAAAACCAGCTTCAGGGTCATTTGTTTTTTCTTTTACTTGTTTTTCAATTTCTTCAATTTGTTTCCAGTTTTCTAAAATTTTATTTTCCATTTGTCGTTGAATTTAAAGCCATCGCATAACAGCAATTTGCATCAATGCCTTTGGCTTGGTTATTAATTTAAAGTTTTGTTTTTATTTGTTGTGTTCGGTCATAAACCGAAAGATTAGTCTTTATTTGCAAAGGCACTAATGCAAGCCGTAGCCGTTATGTGAGATTGTTACGAAAACTCTTCGCCACAAACTCCGCATCTCAAAAGATTATTGCCTATAAAAGCTCTTTGTTCTTTCGGATGTTTGCAATCATTTTCTGCATAATCGTAATAATTTGTAAAATAATCGCTACTTGAAACTTGTTTTAAAATATCTTCATCTTTTTCAGGAAAAAATAACCAACTTGCCGACAAATCAGAAGAATATCTTTGCCATATATTAGCACATTCAAAAATATTAGCAATTAAATTTTCTTCAATCAATAATTGTTTTTGAAGTCTGTATAAGTTAAAAATATCTTCTTTGGTATAATATGCATCTTCTTGTAAAAATACGCCTGTATTTTGATTTAGTGTTTTCATCTGTTTATTTTTAATTTAATCTTTATTCCAATACCAAGTAATCAATAACATAAAAAGTATGATACCAATAACAATTCCAATAATAATTCCTAAAATCATAACTATTCTTTTTCTTTAATAAACATTAATACTTTGTTTGTTTTTACATCGTAAATATAAGTTCCTAAACCACATTGACCAAAACCATAATCAAAATAAACTCTAATTCCTTTCATAATAATTTTTGTTTTAAAAACCCACAACCTCACATAACAAGTGTTTGGCAAAAAAGCGGGTTCGGTTATTAATTTAATGTTTGTTTTGTGTCTTTAAATTTTAGGCTTAATCGAAGTTTTAGGTTTGTTTATCCGCTTCTTCGCCAAGCACTCGAACGTTATAGGTAAGGCTAATAACCTACTCGGAAGTAAATCTTGTCCATTGACCTTGACCATATTTTTCGTTTATTTCTTTTACAACTTCTTCTCGTTTTGATTTGTCGGTGTAAAAACTTCCTATAAATTTTTCGTGATTAAATACGTTTATCCAATTCCAATACATATATCTTAGTTTTGTGTTTTTATAATTAGTGATTAATCCGAAGTTTTGGAATACTTTTCCCAACCTCGCCAAGCCGAGAACCGTTAGATGAAATTTCAGTAAGACCCGCCAATAGTTCTCGGAAGAGATTTTACTAATTCTTGAATTTCATCACTATTTAATTTAATTGTAATACCGTTTTTACTAATTACCATTTTTAATCCTTCGCTCCAATGGCAATATTTAGGAGTATTCTCATTTATAATTGAGTAAGTTCCAACGCTAAAAGAAACTTCATCTAACAGCGGTTTTGTGATATTTCCGTCTTGGTCTTGAACTGTAATATTTGTTTTTGCTTTCATAATTTGTCTTAAATTTATAGATTTAGGTGTGTTTTTTCGGCAACATCACAAAGCCTCAGAACGCCATTAGTGGCAATACTCCGAAGCCCTACGAACAGCGACATCGTAATATTGTTTTTCCTTTTCTATTCCAATTGATTTGCGATTTAATTTAATACAAGCCAAGATTGTTGTTCCTGAACCCATTGTGTTGTCCAATACCATATCTCCTTCGATTGTGTATGATTTTACAAGCATTTCAAGTAAAGCAAGTGGTTTCTGTGTTGGGTGTATCGTTCCATTAATCTTTGTTTTCTGTTTATCTGAAGCAAAAACTTGTACACTTCTTGGGTATCGGTCAGTTTCTCCACCTCCACTTACATCTTGTTTTACTTTGCCATATACTTCTGTTTTGTTACAAACTTCGGCTTTCTTGGTGTAGGTATTTACAGGTTTATGCCCTTCTGTTTTCTGTGGATTAAACTTTGGAGTTTTATTGTAAAATACTAAAATGTTTTCGTGTGCTTTCATAGGCATTTTCTTTGCATTAAAATATCCAGTTGCTTGTGTTTTTTCCCAAATCCATTCGTATTTTAACCATTCCAAATTTGAGCAACCAAGCACCTTATCAAATGGTGTTTGTGCAAATAAAATCACTACTCCATTTTCTTTTAGTATTCGTTTGTATTGCTCCCAAAGCTTATTCAAGTCTAAAACAGAATCCCATTTGCAGTTAGTAGTTCCATAAGGTAAATCGCAAATAATAGCATCAATTGATTTGTCCTCAATAAAAGGAAAAACATCGAAGCAGTCTGCGTTCACAAAAATACTGCCACTAACACGGGTTTGGCAAAATGGCTGTTCAGTAATTCTATTTGACATTTGTTCTTAATTTTTAAGTTTAGTAATTCTATTCAAGTTTTGTGGTTCAAAGCCCCGCCCTGACGGCAAACCGAGAACCGTTACCTGCCATATTAAGCGACAGGAGTGCCCACATAATTTTCGACAACAAACGCCTTGAAATCCTTAAAGTTTTCTTGAACTGTTTCAGCATTACAAATACCTGCATTAAATAGTCCTTTGTATCTTGGGTTAAATTTTGTGTATGGTAGACCTTTTGATTTTAGAAAAGACGCTGTAATTTCTGAAACAGTTTTTGTCGTTACTTTTAATCCTTGACTTCTCAGCCAACATTCTATGCCGTAGCAGGCGTTTGTTTTTCTCTGTAAATTACTCATTTGATTAAGAAATACGGCAGGTAACACGTGTTTTGCAATATGACGGGTTTAGTGCAAAATTCAGCGTTAGTGCCTTGATTAAACATTTGTATTAAATTGAAATTGTAGTGCTTTGAAACCGCCACCTGCGTAAAGCAAAAACGTTAGTGATAATTCTACCAATCGATGTCACTATCACTTAATTTTGATTTTTTGAAATGTTTTTTATTAAACATTACAGTTTTTAAATGAATATTGTTAAATGCTTTCGTCATGCAATAACTAATATCCATCATTGCTTTTTTTGCTTTTAAAGTGCGTTCAACATTTATTGAAGCAACTACATCTTCGCTTTTATAATTTACCCAATCATAAACTATTGGAAGTTTAGAAATAAATTTATTTAAAGAACTATCAATAACACTCGTTTGGCAAGATTGGGTTTCAGGCTTAATTTTATATTGGTCTTGTACTTTCATTTGTTTAGTTTTTAAGTTAGAAGTGATTGTAATTTTTTAAAATCTTTAAAATTCCATTTACTTATTTTTTTATTCCACATAGTTAATCGTGGTGCTTTTCTAATTGCTAAAGTTAAATTTAATTCTTTGATAAATTTTATTTCGCTTTCGGTAATTAAACATTCATACTTTTGAAGTTTTTTTTTAATAACTTCTTTGTTTTCTAAATTTTTAATTCGTGTTTTATAAACTCTTAACTTACAAAGTTCTTTGTTTCTTTCGTAAAATATTTTTTGTCTAACTTTAGCTTGTTCACGTCTTTTTTCTTTAACCTCTTCTGAAAGATTATCTTTTGTTTTTAGATAATATTCTCTACACTTGATTTTATTTTTTTCTTTAGCGTCCATAACTATAAAATTTTAGTCAAACTTTCATTTTTGCATTTATTGAAATAATCAATTAAAACTAATTTCTTTGCTCTTATTTCAATCTTTGCTTTTGCATCTTGATTTTCTGTATTGTTGATTAAAGCATTAATTATAGCTTTGTTTTTATTTCGTTCTATTGCATCAACTGACTTTTTTAAACCATACTCTCGCAATATTTTAGCGTGTGCATCGGTTAACTTCTTTTGATAGTATTCAGCTATTTTTGGCGTTTCTGTTGTTGGCATCTTTATTTTGCCTATTTCAACAAGTTCTTTAAATACGTGGTTAAATGGTTCTTCAACTTCATTTGTGTTTAAGTATTCAGAATATTTTTTATTAACTGCATCAATCATAATTTGGTTTTTCTCTTGTTCCGAAATTTCCATTGATTTATTTTGTATTAATGCTTGCTTATCTTGATTGTATTTTCTTAAATTATCTGCTCTAAAAGTCATAAATTTATTTAAAACATCAGAAACTACTATCGTATCTAATTGTCTAAAAATATCTTTGTGTCCAAAATCTTTAGCCGCATACATTTTAAACGCTTCTCTAATTTCCGGAATAGTTAGAAATCCAAATTTACTTTTTATAAAATCCAATATAACTAACATTTGAACTTGTAAATCTTGCTTTTCTAATTCGTTTGAAACTTTAATATTCAATAGAGTTATTAAATAATTAATCAATCCATCTTGTTCTGAATTATCGGTTACAAGTCTTATTTTTGGATAATCTTCGTTAATTACTGCCAGTAATGGTCTTGACTGCTTCTGAACTATCAAATCTGAATTGTTGCTTTGTTGTAATTTGTTCTCCATTGTTATGTTTTGTTTTTAACTCAAAGAACCCAGTCCAAGAGTTTGTTATTGATTCTTCAATTATTTGTTTTGCAATTACTGGATTATTATTTGAAAACTTTATAAGTTTGTCAACTGCCATTTGTTCAAATTTATCATTTGCATAATTCTTTATTTTTTTTGCGGTTCTGTATTCAATCCATAAATCCCAAATTTCTATAAATTCATTCGGCAAATTTATTTCTTTTTTTGGCGCAACTTTTTTTCTTTTTTGTTCTTGGTTGTTTATTGGTAAAATTTCAATTTCACTAAAACCCTCTTTTGTATTTTGTATATTGTTAATTGGTATATTGGTATATTGTGTATTTATACTATCAATGCTTCGCATAGTGCTTTCACTTTGCTTTATATCGTGCTTTATAAATGCTTTATCAAGTGCTTTATCAAGTGCTTTATCAAAATATGATATAGCAATTATATTGCTTGAGTATTGATTTTTTGATTTTTCAATCAATTCTATAAAACCAAAACCTATCAAATCATTTAAAGTTATAATATAAGTATTATAACTTCTTATACCAATAGCATCTTTTGCCATAGTTGTAGGTAAACCAAATTTAGTTTTCCAACCTAAACGATTGCAATGTTCTAAAATAAACAAATATAAAGCGGAATGATTTGATTTTACCTTTTCAGGGTTCTCAAACGCAAAGTCCCACCAATCTCGTATTAATTTAAAGTAATCCATAATTTTAAATGCAAAAGTCCCACAATTCCACCGCTCATCACTTCGGTTTCATTGTAGGACAATGTATAATTCTGACGTTGCTATAATGTGATGAGGCAACTACACGACAAATATAATCATTATTTCGATATAAAAAACATTTATACTAAAATTTCTGCAATTTCTAAAGATAAATTATTTAAGTATTCACGTGCTTTAAAAATTCGTGAGTATAATTTTTCTATTAGTTCAGTATCTTTTTTAATTTTAAATACTTTTACTCTTAATTTTTCGGGTACTTCTCTAAAATCAATAAACCAATCAATTTTTACTGCTGGGTTTGTTTCGCAATATTCAAGTAAACCATCGTGAGTGTAAATCATATTTGAAACTATTTCAACTACTAATGGTATTGTTTCATCGTTTACGTTACCATTTCCGTCAATAATATTATACTTCCAATCTGCACGTCTTAATTCATCGTTGATTATTTTATGAGGTGTATCAACTAAGCAATAAATCAATTCTGCTTCATTAATTCCGCTTAATTCCATATATCCGTTAAGTTGTGCGATATAATCATTATTAGTAATTTTAGTATCGTAAAAAGGAAACGTTGAATAATCCCAGCTACTTTTTATATCTCGAATTTTACCTTTTGCGTTGTCAGGAGTTCCGCAAATAAACTCATTTTTAAAAAAGTCTTTGTTTTTATAAAATGGTGTTTTAGTATAGTTTGAATACAAAGTTAAGGATTGCTCCTCAACTTGTATTCCTTTGTCTAAATATTTAGAAACCAAATCTTTTTTACGTTTAAATAAAACTTCTTTATGAATTTCTTTTAAATAGTTTTCAGTTGTTTTACTTAAATTCCCAGCGTCTTTATCTGCTTTGCTTTGTGGCTCGGTTAATAGTTTACCTAAACTACTGCAACGAAATAAGTAATTATCAAATTTTAACGTTGTATTTTCCACGCTTGTAAAGTATTAGAATATTGTGTTTCGCCTTGTTTATCTGTATAACTACGTCCTCTTAAATTAAAAGATACGTTTATAATTTCTTCCAACTCATAAACATCAATTAAATCTGTTCTATCTTGATGTAATTCAAATTTTATTTGTTGTGGATATTGCTCGTTTGTTTCAATAACAAAATCTCTTTTACTGAATTTTTCAGTTACTTGTTGAACTTCACTTTTAAATATTAATTTACCTTGTAATTCCATTTTTTTACTTTGTTTTTTCTTTTATTAATAATTGATTTTCTATTTCTGTAAATTCTGCAGTTAATCTTAAAACAACATCATCTGGGACGCTATTTTTTAACTCGTTAAATTGCTCTAATGCTTCACAATTATTTAAAAAATCAATAGTTCTTTTATCTTCTTCATTTTGGTTTAATTCGTCCAAATCCATAGGTTCATTATCTGTATATTTATAGCCCTTATCTGTAATAATAGCTTGGTCAACTTCTTGTGCTTTTTGCATTTCAATTGACAAAGGAGCAAAACCACTATTCAAATGTAATTTAACAACCGTCTTTTTTGCCATTTTATCAAATTCATCTTTCCAATTTCCAAAACCTTTTTTATAAGTTTGCGAATATTTTTTAGCGTGTTTTTCGACTTCTGCAACGCTTAAATAATAAATACTATCAAATCCATTTAGTAACTTAAAATATGATGCGTAACCTATTATTTTATCGCTTGTTTTAGCTTTCCAGTCAAAGTGATAACCTAAAAAACTTTCATCTTCTATAAATTGTCCTTCAAATACTTCTTTAACCTCAAGTGCTTTGTATTGATTTGAGTTAATTGCTAATTGTCTAAAACCTTTGTAACCTATTTGAAATTGTGCCTCTTTACCATAAGGAATAATATAAGCAAACCCTAAATTATTATTTATCGGTAAACCTAAACTTGTTGCAGTCAAACACGCATTAAATATAGATGCTGGTTCGCAATTTTGTAGTTGATTATTTGAATTAAATAAACTTAATGCACTTGTTATAAATTGAGTTTTACGCTCTCCTAAAACCTCCTCAATTCTTTGTTTTATAGCTGGACTTTCTAATAATTGAGAAAATCCCTTTTTTTGCGTGGTAACTTGTGTATTACTCATAATTTCTATTTGTTTAAATCCGTTATTATTAAGCCAATTTAAAGTTGACTAACCAAATTAGCTTTATGATTTAATTTAGCAATTTTTCTGTCTAACTTTGTGAAGTGAGAATGTGCTAAAGTTAAATAATTTGTTTTGTCTGTATTGATAAAAAAGTTTCTAACAATTTTTGCTCCGTTTCTTTTTTGTTCAATTTCGTGTGTGATTAATTTTTCCATAATTATAAAATAAAAACCTCCTTTAAAAATCTTAATCGGTCAGAATTAAGCATTAAAAGAGGCGTTATTAATTTTGTTTTTAAAAGTTACTGACCTAACTTATTTAATTCTTTTAATTTATTTTCATAAGCATTACTTGCTTCAATTTCTGATACAAACGAGCCAAGTTGTACTTGTTTTCCATTAAAATATATATATGATATCCATTTATTACGAGACTTTTTAAAAGAAACTCCTGTATATTTACTTGAAGATTTAATATGTTTATGGTTGCAATTTTCTCTTGAAGTAACTATCTCTAAATTTTCTAATTTATTATTTAATTTATTAAAATCTTTATGATTAATTACTAATTTATAACCACAAGGTTTATGATTTAAAAAAGCTATTGCAACTAATTAATGTACTAATTTTGTTTTGTAACATATATTTACGTGAAAATAACCAGTTTTAGATAAGCCAGGCTTCAATATTTTCTGTTTACCATATTTTAAACTTTTAACATTCCCTAAATTAGAAACTTCATAATCTTCAAAATCTTTAATTTTCTTCCAAACTTCCATAAAGCAAAAACCACTACTTCAAAAGGTCGTCGTCTTTATCGGTAGTGGAATTTTATTATATTGTTAATGTAGCGACGACTCTACTAATACAAATTTAGTAAATAAAATTAACTTAGGCAATAGATTATTGTTATTTATAATAACTATAAATTATCTATTCATTGACCAGATATTTTATTTATGCAAATATAAACAAAAATAATTATAATGCAAATTAATTTCTAAATATTTTTTAAATTAAACTCCCTAACTGCACTCCTTGAAAATTACTTCGTGGTCTGTCTGATGTTGATTTTTGCACCATCAGGGTTTCAGGTTTGGAGTTAAGCTACTATAAACCCTTTTTCGCTTTGTTAAAATAACAACTCATTTTGTGGTTTCCATTTTGCAAACCGCAAATTTTGCATTTACTTATGATTTTACGATAAACCTCGTTGACTCTTTCAGAATTATATCCTTTTTTGTAGTAATAATTCATTACTATTTTAATTCTCTGCAATTTGCTTAGACTCATATTGTTTCGTTATCAAATTCAACTTCATACCCTAATTCTTTTAATACTGCGTGTAATGCCGTTTGTACATCTACTCCAATATAACCATTATCAAATATTTCTGGGTCTGGGTGTTCTAATTCTTTATCATTTAATAATAAAATTGTGCCGTAATTATCACAACACTTATCACCACATTGATAATGCCATTCTTTAAAAGTAATTTTTATTTTTTTCATAACTACACAATTTTATAATCAATAATGCGAATATTTTTAACCTAGTAATCTCCATTCTTATCAAACTTTACGTGTGCAAATCCGTGATTATATTTGTTAAATGGATTGTACTCGGGTTCAAGTCCTGACAAACAACCAGTACTCCAACAAGTTGTAATTTTACCACCTAACGATTTCTCGGTGTGCTCACTTGTTGTGTGGTGGTTTCCTTTTTTAAATGTCATAATTCATTTTGCTTTCTAAAATTAAAAGTCCTTTGTTTAAATTAACACCATTTTCAAAAGATTGCCCTATAACTCTACTAATAGTTGGTAAACTAAAACCTACAATATTACTGATTTTCTGCATATTTGTAAACCCGTTGTAAAATAGTGTTAATATTTCAATTTCAGTTTCTTTGCTTACTTTTTTTGTATTCATTACGCTGAAAAATGTTTAAAATCATCAACTACTTCGGCAACAACGTCGATGTTATTTGTGTAGTTTTCCATTGCTGATTTAATTTCTAAAAGCAATATTCTTGCTCTTTCAAGTTCACGTTCCAACGCCTCAATTCTTAACGCTTGGAACTTTTCTAAATCTGTACTTGGTGTTTTGTCTATTGTGTATAATTCGCTCATAACCTTACATTTTTTCAATTAAACTAATCACTTTATCTTTTCCGTATTTCTCAACTATTGTTATTATGTCGGTGGGGGTTTCGATTATGGTTGCCCAAGTTCCGTTTTGAAAAATAACATTATAATAATATTCATTTGCTATTCTTAATTCATTCATTTCTAAATTATAATAAAAACGCTTACGATTTTGTTTTGTTTCGCCTCTTAAACATTTATAATTACCATCAACATACCCTCTATTTTTAGCCTCTTTAATTAAAGCAGTTTCAACTTCTTGTGGTGTGGCTTTTTTAATAATATCTTTTTTGTATTTTGTATGTAACAGATTATTTCTATAAATTTCTGTCCATTCAAAATAATGATTAAATCCGTAAGTATACTCAACTTCTTTACCTTGAATAAAAACTAAAGAATTTTGTAAATTTTCGTGTTTTACCCAATAATAATTATTGATTTCAATTTCACTCTCAAACAACTTCGGACATTCTTTTTTTAGAATTTCTTCGCTATAACTATTGTTATTTGCTAATTGAAGTAAAACCTCTCGACTTATTTTAAATTTGTTTTTCATTTTCTTAATTTTTAAATTTTTTCTAATACTAATACTCCCAATTTCTCAATAACCCACTCTTTCAAATGGTTAAAGATTGTGTTTCCGTCGATACAAACATCGATTGTCGTCCAACCGCCTTTGTAGCCTACTTCGTCGTCGCTTTCTTCATATTCGCCAGTAACTTCGTAGTTAATACCCTCGTAATTAATATTGAATGTTTCCATTATTTTGTAGTTTTTAAATTTTCATTTACGCATTTATCTAATGCTTGATTCTGTGCTTTATTAATTAATTCGTTAATTTCTTTGCTTAACGGCTCGAATTGTGCCGATGGAACTACTCTGGAAATTCGTAACATTTTCTTTTCGCCTTTAATCTTTGGTGGCGCACCTACTTGTTTTTTCATTTTATTTTTTTTTAAATTGTTCAAACCATTTTTTTTCATTAAATTCATCACCAAAAGATAAATATTCTTTACAAGAAGTAATAATTCTTAACACTTCTTCGTCATGTGCATCTAAATCTTTTTTACATTGTTCTTGTTGCCATTTAGCACCTCTTAGCCACAATTTTCTTGGAATTGCACTAAGTGGATATAATCTTTTAGCAACTTCTTCAAGTGTTTCTTGTGTTCTAATTATGCAACAACAAATTTCATTATTACAGTTATCACAAGATTCTTCTTTCGGGATGATTATTAACCACCTATTACCCCAAGTGTCAGGATTACCTATTGGAGATTTATCATTATCAAATCTTTCAGAATACTTTTCTTTTCTAACTTCTACAAACTCACAACTTGGATTTTTCACAAACCATTCTAAAAAATTGTCATCAATAGCTTGTACCCCGTCTTTGATTAAGTCTTGGTCTGTTGTTAAGATGATTTTTTTAGCAAATTTATTGGCAAATCCTAAAACTTCCTGTGTAGCTTGTTTAACCCTTGAATTGTGCAAACACCAATCTCCATCTTTAATTTCTTCATTATTAGTGATGTAGATGTTTTCTTTAATATTATGTATGTTTTTCATATTCTCGAAATTTGAATGATTAGATAAATTAAAATTAAATAAGCACTTGTTAATTGATAACGTTTGCTTTGTAGAAAATTTTTCATAATTAAGAATAATTTAAAGTTATTGATTTTTTCATTTGTGGCAATCTGCAATCTGCTTTTAATTCTTTTACTTTTTTAGACCCCTCTAAATTATCGAAATATTGAATTTCAATATTATCTCTTTCTACTACTTCTCTGCTTTTAAAACCATTTACGGTTAAAACTTCCTGAGTGCCATTTGATGTTGTTCTTGTGATTGTCATAATATTTTTTTTTATTTGTTGTTATCTGAGTACAAATATATATAATTATATTGTATTGCATACAATTAAATGTTAAAATTTTGCAAAAAAAATCCCTCACTATGAATAGCAAGGGTTTAAAGCGGTTTTATTTTTTACTTTTTAATCGAAAAAATATTAAAATTAATTTCAGCAGTGATAAAATCGTTACTTCCTATTCTTTGAAACGAGGCAAAATAAACGTTTCCTTTTTTATTTTGAAACCCTAAATTTGCTTTGTAAATAGGTTGTCTTAATTCTGTATCGATTCCAAAACCTCCACCAGCCAACAAGCTAAAAACCTTTTCTTTTGGCTTTGGAATTTCAATCGTTTGTGGTTTGATTGTGTAATCTAGTTTTATGCTTTTAACTTCGCCTTGCACAATTCCGCTAGTAGTTGCTTTTATCGTATCGTTTTCAAACGTATGAGCGAATGATTTTAATTCAACGGCTCTTTCGTACATTAACAACCGAACACTATCAGATGCCTCGTTAAAATACTCGGTTAATCCTTTATTTTCTTTTATCAACTGCTCAATTTGACCTTGCAAAAATTTGTCTTCTTTTGAATTTGTTAAAGTTCGAGTTATCAAAATAGTATCATGAATCGGTTTCACTTCTTGAAATTTTCCTTTAACTTCTTTAGTTACTATTTTTGTGACTAATTGCGGTTGTTGGTTGCATTGTTTGTATAATAAGATTATAATGACCACAATTAAAAGATACTTCCAAGTTCTTTTAAATACATCTATTAATATTGCTTTGTCGATTGTGTTCATAATTTAGGATAATTTACACCATTACTTTTTGTTAATTGACCGCTATCTAATAACGCTTTTAATTCTTGCCATTTGTAGCTTGTCCCATTTTCTTTTTTATATTGAAAATGTGGTTTGTCTTTGAACCTCCAACGACCGCCCCACTCAAAGCCTAACTTTTCAAGTTCTGAAACTACAAAATTAAAATGTTTACCATTCCAAACCGCTTTCTCAAAAGTTCCGTTTTTATCTTCATCTAATAAAATTACAATATCAAAGGCTAGTCCGTAATTGTGAATAGATTGCCACCCTCTTGAATTTGTTACAATTGAACCGCTACGACTACGACCTTGACTAAACATAAAGTTTTGTTCTTCAAAAGTTCTGTAAGTATGCGTAAAACGTAATCTAACTCCTTTAGGTAGTTTGTTATTAATGGAAATATAAATTTGCCTTAATGACTCTCTTTTGTCAGGATGCATTAACTTAATTCTGTCTATTGTTATTTGATCCATAATTTACTCTTTAAATTCGTTAATATCTTTTTTCAAGTCTTTAGCTTTTGAAATTATCGATTTTATCGTAAAATAAAATGACTTATTGCCTAACTTTTGCGAAGTTTCATCAATGCTTTTAATTTCAATATACAACCAGAATACCGTAATTACTTTACTAATTAATAACGGCACTCCAAAAATATTATTGTTTTCAATAATATGTTTATCTACAAAATAAGCTAATATAATTGAACCAAAATAAAAGAAAGTTTTAACTACAATATTGAAAAGTTTAGTACTTTTAAAACTACTCCAGCCTTTTAATTTTATACTCATATAAATTGCGAATAATGTATCAAACAATACCGCAAGTCCTGTTAATATAATTAATCCTTTTATCGGTGTTATAAAAGTCAATATACAAATAATTAAAGATTTTAAAAAAGTAATTAAATATAATTTCATAGCTTATTATCTTTTACAAATTTTTCTGTATCTTCAACGGTATATAATATTACTTGTCCATCAACTTCTACACTAATTTGTTTGTCGTTGTGGATTATGTACCCATTTTCTAGTAATTCTTTAGTTACATTCATTTTTTTTAATTTTTAGTAATTCTGTAAAAATCTCCAAATGTTGCTGGTTGGTCAGCAGTTGAGTGACTTATTGCAAATATTATAAATTGGTCAACATTCCAATTTATATTTAAACTGCTTAAACCAACAACACTACCTATATCTGATGGCAGTGCAGTAGTAGAAGATACAACTCTAGTTGTAGCAGCTTTTACTGCTAAATTTCTTGACATTTGAAAAATTCTTCCAGTAGTTCCAGAATTTGCTATTCCTACTTGTATAGGACTTCCCGTTGATAAATTGTTTGTTGTATTAATATACATAATAGAACTTGTAACAGTTGATTTTGCAGATAAACAAGCCCACCTAAAAAATATATCAACAACATCGCCTTCTGCAAATGTATTCGCTGGTATTAATTGCGTGTATGTAGGTGTAATTGTAAGTGTATTAGCAACACTTGTACCATCTAATGCACTATACCAAGTTTGAGATGGTGTATATCCTAAATTATTCTGCTTTAGATTTAATGCATTTTGTGTAGCTGTACTAATTGGTAAATTAGCCATTGCAATATCTTGAGGCGTTCCATTTCCACTTAATCTACCTTTAACTGTATTAGCATTCATATTTGCTAGTTTGTTGTTGGTAACAGCGTGATTTACAATTTCGTTAGTGCCTACTTCATCTAAATTTGCAAGTTCCCCTGTTGGAATATCATTTAAATGCGCAATAGTACCATCTGAATCTTGTAAACCGTATTTTCTAGTTTCTGTTAAATCAGCAGTTGATAGTCTTGCCATAATGCCATCTTCTTTGACAAATACAGTTTGTCCATCTTCATCGGCTTGTGCGTTTTGACCGAACAGATTAACGTTGTTAAAAGTGTTGTCAAGACCAGATTCTAAACCTAAAGCGTTTACATTTCTACCCGTGTTATTTAAACCTGAATTTAAACCTAGAGCGTTTAAATTATCGCCCTCGTTATTAAAACCAGCTTCTAAACCTAATACGTTCACATTACTACCTATATTGCCTAGACCAGCATAAAATCCTAAAGCATTTTGATTGTCACCCGTGTTACCTTTCCCAGCTTGGTCGCCTAAAGCGTTTTGATTATCTCCGGTATTTACCGAGCCAGCACCAGTCCCTAAAGAATTCTGATTAATACCATCATTTAAAAATCCAGCGGTAGTTCCAACGTTAAAAACACCATTTAATAAATCGTGATTGTTATCTAATACCTCTTGAAGCGTTGGGGTTTCCGAACCGCCAATTTCACTAACTTTAACACGCTTACTAACACCTGCGGAAACATCAACTATTTCTAGCACATCGTTTGGATGTGGTGTTCCGATATCGTCTAAATCTGTTATTTTTTTAGCCATTATTTATAATTCTAAATTCGTTATTTTCCAAAATTCTAAATTCTCCTGCTTCCGTAATTCTGTAATCAAAATCAGCATCAAAAAATCCTGCATTTTCTAAGTCGTTTATAAAAAAACTACCCTTTTCTTCTTGACCGTTAAAACTTAAATTAAAGCCGTTTAATTCAGTTTTAGCGCTTCCTGTATTAAATGTTAAGCTTTCACAAATTAAACCTGTATACAAGCCAAAAATACGAAATAATCCGTTTCTGTCTTGAAAGATTAAACGATAATCTTTTTTTAATAGCTTTTGTAGATTTTCGGAATCATTACTTCCAATAAAATCTAAAGATATAGCCATATCGTAATATTTTCCACCTGCATTTTCCGCTTGCGTTGATGTCGGTGTAGGATTACTATTTACGTTAAATCTGTAAATAGTAGTAGTTGGAAAATTTGTAAGTACGTTACCGTTAGTAATTATCTGACTACGATTGTATTTTACATAAGGAAATAGCCAAAGATTCTGAATACCGCCTTGACTATTTTTACAAACTCTATCTCTTCCGCTTAATATACTTGTCGCCATGATGTTGTATCTCTAACGTCGCTATCTAACTTCCAACCTGCCGTTAACTTTACATCTTTTCGGGCGTTAACCTCGTCTTGATAAAGTTTATATTCGGGAAGTCTATTTTTAATAATCCATTTATCAAACCTACCGACAAACATTTGCGCCATAGCATTATACTTATTGGCTAAAAATTGCGCTTCTTGTTTGTCAACTACTTCTATATTCTCGCCTGTATGTTTATAAAGACCGCCATTGTCTAAAATATACGATGCGATTTCAATATACTGCCCTACTGAATAGTGTTTAACAATTGGCTTTAAGAATTCATTAAACATTTCTAAGTACAAACCCGATAAAGTATCGTTTTCTAAATCATCAATTAACTTATCGTATAATATTGTGCCTAGCATTGGTTCAATAACCGTCACTTGAACGTTTGCTATACAAAAAGTATATTTGTCAACATCAACGTTACCGCTTAAAATGGTTGTGTTTGATAGTTCCTGTGGTGATATAAAAAGTACTTCCATTTGTTTTATTTATTTAATGCGCCTCTATTTGGCATATTTATAGGTTCTACTCCTGCCAAACCTTTTGCAGGTTGTTTGTTGCTTTTATCAATTGCTATTGGCGATTTCACATCTACTTTAGTGTTTTCGTTTTTTCGCTTGTATGTTAATTTTTCCCAAAAATGGTAACAATTAACTCCACCTTTGTACTTAAATATATCGTAAGTGTTAGCTCCTTCTGGACCAAAACCTGCGTTTACAGGAACGTTTCTCATTGCTTCAATATCTTCAATCCTATAAATCTTTTTTGCTCTTACCATTTTATTACAAAACTCCCTTTGCCCTGAATCTCTACCTGCATATCTGTATCTAGTAATAGTATCAAACAAATCAAATCTAGATTTATTTAATGGACTTGCCGTTCCTGTACTTGCTAGTTCTACTTCATATTCTGAGTAATCAACTGGTTTAACTTCGATTAAATCCCAATTCTCTAAATCTTCGTCCTCTCCTAAATCAATAAAAGCATCTAAATCAGTCTTTTTTTTTTCGTCACTACAACAAACGTGGGAACTTAATTGTGTATTTTGAACATCTGTCAATGGTTTAAAATATAAGTCTAAGTTAATTCCGTAATGATTTAAAACTTCCTGTAAACAATCAATTATAAACTGTTGCTTTGGTGCAATTACTCTTTTCATTAATTGTGCCTCTGCTGTATCTAATTCATCGGCATTGTTACCAAAACCAGTTGAATCTTTAACTCCGAATAACATCGGACTAACAACTCGGTGCGCTGTCATAATCTGTTGGCGACTTTCAGCCGTTAAATACTCCCACTGCTTATGTGCATCATTAACTTGTAAAGGTGTTACTGTGATTTCAGCATCACGTCCATTAAATGATAACACAAATCTCCCTGCGTTTGATGACCCTGTTAGTTTTTGTTTTATTTTAGATTCTAAAATATCCTTTTCTTCTGGACTTAAACTATTACCGTCTGGAATATTAATAATATATCCAAAAGATAAGCCATTTTTTATATGGTTAATATAGTAGTTTGCAATCTCTTCCTCCATTTGACAATAAGGCAACCCTGCCATATAATCAGGACTTGAAAAATACGATTGGCCTGCTGAATAAGGTAACATTTTATAAATCTCGATATTTTCATTTGAGTAACCAAAAGCAGGAAACTCAATAGGTGGAAATTTTTGTTGTCTTTTCCAATCTCTGCAGTACCAATAGCTTTCAATCTCCTCTTCATCATTCTCAATTGCGGGTGCGGTGCGTTCAACTGGCAAATGTAGAATCGAACCCAATTCTTTTTTATTTTTCGCTTTTATAACTTGAAAGGTCGCTTCGCCTTGTAAGCAATAATCGTCAATAATTCTTCTTAAATCTTTAGTTTTAAGAATGGTTTTAAAACGCAACCAATCGCTAGTATTAACACCTGCGTTACTTGCTCTTATGCCTTGCCCATAAACCAAGTCGGAATAACTTCTAAGAATTGCGCTATTTGTTGGACTGCCATTTTTACAATCAATTACGTCTTGGTAGAATTGGTTGTTAACACCATTCATTACCATTCTTTTTGATTTATTCTCTTGTATTTTAGGTCTTATGTAATTGTTCAATTGTATTAAACGAATATCACTCGGACTTATAGGTTTTCTGTTATTCATAAACGTAAATATTATTCGTTTGTTTGTAGTTTTGTGGTTCTTGACTTGTCGCTATTAGTTTGCCACGAAAAATAACACCCGTATTATCTTTTAATTTTATTTTAAACTTTTGTTGTTCCATAAATTCCTTTTCAAACTCAATAGTCATTATGCCATCATTAGAAGTAATATCACAATCAATCGTTTCTGTTTGCTTACTTACTTCGTTGTAAAGTTCAAAAATAACACCCGTTATAGAATAGTATCTAGGTATTACTTTAAATGAATGTTCCGTTAATTGTGGATTTGCTACTACCATACTTTTAAAAGTAAAAAAACCCGATTTTGTTACAAATCGGGTTTTAAAACTAAAACAAATAAATCAAATTATATTAATCCACTAAAGCTAAAAATGCTGTTACTGTTGCTGAATCTAATTTAGGTGCTAATGCGCCTGTTGTTGCGTTACCTGTCAAAACGTAACCGTTCATTTCAGTTTTAGCACCACCCGTTTGTTCAGCTACTACAAAATCAATTCCATCGTCAATTCCTAAAACGTGATAAATTCCAGTTCTATCTTTTACTACCGCCATAGGGTAACTATAAGCTAGTAAATTCATTTGTGCAGAAGTAGTAGCGTCAATTTTTTTCAAATTAGCAGTTAATACTTGAGCATTTACACTTGTTCCTGAATTTCTATCAGAGGTTAATGTTTGAACTACGTTGTTACCGTCTCCCTCAATTTCGTATTCAAATACTTCCGTTAGTAATGGGTTAATTGCAGTTGCAACTCCATTAGTTACCGTAAAAGGATTTTGAACAAAATTAAAAAGGTACAATGAATTTAAACCCCCTAAACTATTTTTGCAAGGTCTTACTCTACCTGCTGTAATATCGCATGCCATATCTATATATTTTTTAAAAAAGGGTAGTAACTAAACTACCCTTGTTACTTTAATTAACCTACGTATAAAACGTTAAACTTCTGATTCGCTATGTGTGCAGTTTCAGTAAAGTTATTTTTTAAGAACATATCTTCACGGTTGTTTGCAATCTTATCGATTTGCATTGTGTTAATATCTGCTTGTAAATCAGTACACCAAAAGATATGCTCTTTTTTAGCTGCTATAATTACATTTTCAGGAATTGGAACGAAAACAATTTCAACACCATTAAAGAAGTATTTTGTTTTATCTTCGCTTACTGAAAAAGCATCTTTGTAGTTAGCAGGATTATTATTGTAAATATTAATCAATTGCTTATGACTTCTTGGAGCATAAAAGTAAGGTGGTGCAGTGTTACCTGCTAAAACTACTGCTGGAATTGCAGCATAAACTTTGTCATACTCTTCTTTAATGTTTGTAGCAGTAATTGTAGTTCCTGCAACTTTTACTCTACCTCCTACACCTGCTGTTGCTGATGCGTTTGAGTTATTGTAAATCATTTTTGTAATTACACCATCAAACAAACCTGCTGTTGTTGCTGCTACTAATGTTTTTTCAGCTGCACCAACTGATGTTTGCGCTGTTCCTGCTGTTAAAGCCGCTACTGCTGTTTTAGTCGCTGCTGTTGCGTTATTCCAAAATTTATGCTCTGCACTCAAAGATATTTGTTTTGCGTACAAACCACCTATAACAACTCTTTCAAATTCTGTACTCATAATTTCCCACGCTCCTGCTGGCATATCACGCTTAAATCTTGAAAATCTTAACGTATTTGGGTCGAACTCTTGATAAAATTGAACTTTAACAGGTGTTACCACTGTATCAAAAGCGTTCAAATCTCCTGCCGATGTTGGTACACCAGAAGTATAAGCTTGCATTGTTGCCTCTGCGCTTGCTTCTGTAAATATTGTTTCTGCTTTAACGTCTGTTTCAAAGCTAACTAAACTTTTTGCAATTGTTTCATTTTCGAAAAGTAACTCTTCGATAATAGGTTCTGCTGCTACACCTCTAATGTCTACTGAATTGTAAGTAATTGCCATTTCTTTTTTTTGTTATTTTGTTAATCTAAATTTTTCTACTGGTCGTAATTTTGATAAATCAATTTGAGTTTCTGCTTGTTTAATTCCTTTTGAACTTGGTTGTTTACCAATTTCTTCAAGTTGCGCTTTCAATTGAGTTATAGTTTCTTGTTGCTCTGAATACTTAATCAAAATTGATTTAATTGCACTTTCAATTTCACTTGCAATTTTTTCGTCTTGATTAACTTTACCCTCGCTCGGAGCTTCTGGTTTTGCCATTTCTGCTTCTTCTTGTTCTGGTGCTTCTTCTGTTGCTACTTCTAAAATTGAATCGATAACTCCATCTTGTTTTACTATTAAAGTCATTCCGTTTTCTAGAACGTACTCACCAGCAGGAACTAGAACTTCTGATTCATCTTCTGCAATCACATAAACTTTACCTCCTACTGTCATCATTTCGCCATCGTACATAATATTCAATTTTCCATCTTCGGTTTTAATCGAACCTAACTGAATTTTTTTGTCTAAACCTAAGGCGGTTTTGATTTGATTCGGAAGCTCTTTTAATAGTTGTATTAAACTATTTTCTTCTTCTTTTGCCATATTAATAATTGTTTTTAAATTTACTTCTTCTAGTGATAACATTGCATCAACTGAAAATCCTTGAACTTTTCCAGTCTTAACATAATTATTCCAAACCTCGTCGCTATCGACTTTCATAGTCGCAATCCAACTTCCTTTTGGATAACTAAAGCCAAAGTTTGTTGATTTGTCAATTTCAGGATTTTCAACTATCCAACTTTCAACAAAAGTTACTCCTGCAATTTGTTGCTTAGGGTCGTGTTCAATCGTTGAATTTTTTTGATACCCTAGTTTAAAAAATGAGTGTGAAAGTTCTTCAATTGTTTGCTCATCAAACATTATATTAAATTCTTCACCTCCCTGATTTCTGTATATTGGTTTGTTAGGCTCTAAAACTAAACCCATTAAAATACGTTTCTCGGAATCAACTTCTTTTAGTTGAATAGGCTCATTTTTTGACAAAGCAATAAATAAACCCTCCATCGCTGGATTTTCAACTAAAGAAATTGCGTAAACACCTCCGTTCTTTTTAGGGTTAAATTTTGCTAAGTAGGTTTTCATTATAGAATAACTATTTTAGACTTAGAACTTCTTGAAGCTAAATCTTTTGCCATAGACAATCTACTTTCAAAAATCTTAGTATCAACACCTAATTCTTTTGCTTGTGATAATGCTTTTTGTGATAATTCAACTGCTCTTTTTGCTGAATTTTCAGCCATTTTAGCACTTAAATCTGCTCTTTTTTGAAAATCATTATATTCAGTCATTAATTTATTCCCGTTCTCTATTTGAGAATCTATGTCATTAACTAAATTCAATTCTATTTTCTGCTCATTCAATTTTTGAAAATGTAATTTTATTTCTTCTGCTTTCATTTTACTACGTGTTTTTTATTAAAAGTAAATAATGTTAATTTTGTTACAATCTTGCCGTACTCACAACATTCCTATCCAGTTCCTGTTGACTTGTTACTGCACTTCCGACTACGAACGCTTGTAATGGTTGTGTTTGACTTGCCAAACCTTGCGCTATTTGATTACTTCCCGTTCCTGCAACGATGTTAAATGATGGCGGCTGTGTTGGTGTTGAACCCGTTGTGCTTGCGCCTCCTCCACTTGCTGCGCTAGATTCATTACCGCCTTTTAAGATGCTTTTTGCTCTTAAGGCGTTACTAGCAATCATACTAGCTAAACCAATATAAGTTGATGCAGTTACTGCTGGTGTTACTACTGGTGCTGCTGGACCTGCAACCTTACCGGCTTCCGCTCCTGCTTTAATAGATGCAGGGATTGCGTTAGATATTGCTTGTGCGGTATCAACTGCTATTTGTGCTAAAGCTATTCCTTTTTGAAGTTGCTGACTTCTTTTACTTTTGCCATCTAATAAATTTGTCAAATTAGATAAGGCATCACCCGTATCCCTTGCTAATTGGAATTGTGCATCTCTTTCTTTTTGCTTTGCTTCTAGTAAACGTTGCGCTCTTTCTGTTTCGTTTTGTTCTCTAAGATTAGCATAGTAATCCTCAATAGCTTTTATTTCTTCTTGAGTCGCTCCTAACTTTTCAAGTTCTTTTATTTTTTTATCTTCTTCTTGTTCTAATTTTTGTTGTTCTAGTTCAAATTTTTGCTCTTCAGTAACTGCGTTTAATTCTTTGTTTTTTTCTTCATATTCAAAAACAATTGTATTAATATTTTCTTGATTACTTTTTAAATTGTTTTCTCTTTTTTTTGCGTAAAAATCTCTAACCGCTTGTTTCTCTTCTTCGGATGCTTTTAAAATTTCAAGTTCTTTAATCTTAGCATCCTCTTCTTTTTTCAAACGAGCGTTTTCTAATTCGTTTGTTTCTTCAAAAGTAACTGCGTTTAATTCTTTTAATTTATCTTTGTAATCAGCAACTATGTTGGCTATTGTTTCGTTGCTTTTTTGTTCAAGTTCTTGTTCTTTTAATTTAAAAAACTCTCTAGCTTTTTTCTTTTGTTCTTCCGTTGCGTTTAAATTACTTAATTCTTTTTCGGCTCTTTGTTTTTCTAATTTTAATTTTTCTTCTTCAGTTTTAGCGTTAAAATCTTCAATCTGTTTAGTGTAATTTTCATTTAACTTTTTAATATTGTCTAACCTTGCTTTTTCATCGTTTAACCTTTTTTCATTATCGGCTTTTCTTTTTTCATTTGCTTTATCGTTAGCTTCTTTTATTTTTTCTTGTTTCTCTGTTTCCGCTTCTATTTCTGCAACTTTAATATCTTCAACTACTTTCTTAATTTCTTTTTGTCGGTCATTCCATTTTTTAATGTCCTCTTCAGTTGCATCACCACTTTTTACCCTTACTTTTTCAGCTTCATTCAAAGCTAGCATCGTTTGCAATATTGCTCTTCTTTTTGCTTGCTCTAACTCTTCTGTGCTTTTGCCTGCCGCTTTAGCCATTCTAATTTCGGTATCATATTTTTCAGTTAATTTACCCTTTTGATTGTCTAAAAATTTAATTCTTTTTTCTGCATTAATCTTAGCTTGTTTTGTTGCATCATCATCTATAACACCCATTTCTTCAAGTCCTGCCGTAATTAATCTAATAACACCAACGATAGGAAACAAAATCGATATTAAAAGTTTTGCATTTTCGCCCATACCTTTAAATTTAGCAATTGCACCTTGAACTACTTTTTGCACTTTGTCAAAATTCGCAATCAATAATCCTAAAGCTATGACAATAGCACCTATTCCAGTTCCGATAAGAGCAAGTCTAAAAAGCTTAAGACCTCCAGTACTTGTACCCACTACGGTAGTGTATATTTTTTGCGCTATCGTTTTGGCTTTTGTAGATTTTGTAAATAAATCTGAGGCTTCTACTGCATCCTTAATAGTCATCGCAAGTCCTCCTGTTGCATCATTAAGCAGTCCCATTGCACCGCCGTTATCTAAAACGGATTTGCCACTAGATGAAAATGATTTTCTTAAAGATTCGTTTTGCTCTTCAAGATTTTCAATAGACTGTTCTAATTTATTAACTTTTGCAGAAACAGAATCAAAACCATTTTCCTGCACTTGTATGTTTACAACCTTTTCAATAGCCATCTTTTTATTTTTTTAATTTCACAACCTATTTCGTTTTTTCCTTTTGCAATTTCTGTATTAATTCCTGCACCTCTGTAATGATGCTTTTGCAATAATTCTATAATTTCTGTTATCATATTTCTTGTACGAATTGAATTTTTATATTGTCTTTGCCTCTATCTAGTGATAATTCCGCCTCTCTTAATTCACCTGTTGTATTCTCATCAAAAGTTAGTGTTACTAAGTTTCCATCAATTGTAAAATCTAACCACGTAGGATCATCTTTTAAACTTCCTGTAAACTCCGATGTGCTATTTACATAAACGGTTTGACTGGCTTGTTTTGCACCGATAAAGTAAATCGTTTGCGTTGTTGTGAACGAATTAATTGTAGTATCAAAAGCATTAATCAAATTTAATTGAACTTCTTTACTTGTAATATTAGCCGTGTATTTATCAATCCGATAATAGTTTTCTTTTATTTTCAAAACATCGTTTAATCTCAAAGCCAATAAAATATGTAAAGGCAAAATGCTTTTAAAAGTAAAGTCCCTACGCTTAATATTAAATATCGATTCAATGTAATTTTTATAATAATTAGTGTATAGATTGTTTGATATTAATGCACCATTCCACGCATTGAACTCCTCTGAAAATATAGTCGCAAATTGTGGCTCAACAAAACCTAACGTGTGCGCTGATGTATTTATCAATCCTGTTATAGTTGTGTTTGCTCCCGAAGCATTTGTTTGAACTTTAAAAGGCTTTGCAGTTACATCAACTCGATTATTATAAAAAATATGTGCCTTTGGATTTTTAGGTTTTAAATTTTCGTCCATCGTCAAACCATACATAATATTTGTAAGTTCACTATCATTTAAATCGGTTAAACGTTCGTACAATATCTGCTCAAATTGTGGTTTAATTTCTAATTTTTTGCCATCTAATAACTCACCGTTTTCGTCTGATAATTTCAACTCCTCATCCCCATACGCAATTCCTGTATTAAGTTTAAATTGCTTGTTTAAAAAAGTTGAAGGCTCGACAAAGTTAAAATTAATTTCATTTAAAAGGTCGCCTCGATTAACCTCGTTACTATCAAAATTTACATATTTAGTCACGTCCCAAAGTTTGCCTTGCGTGTAATAATCTACTAAAGTGTTTACATAAATATCGGTATCATTTTCCTGGATTATAACCAATTTAAACAATTGAAACAAACTCTTTAAGAAGTCAATTATTTTCATTTTAGGCATATTGTTTGCCACTTGAAACTGCGTTATTAAATCCTGAAGCGGTGGAGTATTTACCGCTTGCTGAATAGATATAGGAGCAATTATTTGATAAGTCGTTTGCTCTAATTGTATAGATGCTTCGTAGGTTATAGATGCAACGGAACGTATAAAGAATTGAATTGAAAATGGTGTATTTGCTTGCGTTAAAATTTCAATCCATTCAGATTGCAAAAATCCGCTTTGCCCCTCAATTTCTGCAACCACTTGACCGAAATTCTTAACCACAATAGTATAAGGATTT
>JBIPOM010000276.1:0-2691 GCA_044379175.1 Flavobacterium sp.
AGATATTTTTTTATCTAATAATTAATTTCTTTTGTCAAAGTTTCATGAAAAATCAACTGAAACGCACTAAAATGAATGGATTGAACTGAATTAAATAAAAATATTTAATTTAGGAAAATTTTAAATTTTAATTGAAATGTTACAGTACACCAAAATCAAAGGATTAATTGCAGCAGTTTTTACCCCATTTACTCCAGATGGAAAGATTCATTTAGATTTAATCCCTGAATATGCACAGAGATTAAAGATGCAAGGTTTAGCTGGCGTTTTTGTAAATGGTTCTACTGGTGAAGGTATGATGTTAACCATTGAAGAAAGAAAAGCTATAATTGAAAAATGGTCGGAATTTAGTGATGAAAACTTTAAAATTATTGTACATGTAGGAAGTTCAAGCGTAGAAATAGCGAAACAGCTGGCCTTTCATGCTGAAAAAATTGGAGTTGATGCGGTCGCATGTATGGCTCCGAATTTTTTTCCTTCTTCTGACATCAATGTCATGGTTGATTTTTGTCAACAAGTAGCTTCCTCTGCACCCAATACAGCCTTTTATTACTATCATTTGCCAATTAGTACAGGATCACATATAAAAGTTAACCAACTATTTAAAAAAGCATCAGCCATCATACCCAATTTAGCGGGGGTGAAATTTACCCACACAGACTACATGGATATGCACCAATGCATAGCTTTAGAGAATGGCAGGTTTGATGTCTTGCATGGGCACGATGAAATTTTGATCAATGGGCTTGTCTTGGGGATTGAAGGGGCCATAGGGACTACGTTTAATTTTATGCCAGGAGTTTATCACGCGATTTTGAAAGCTTATGCTAATCAAGATTATGCCTTGGCACGGAGCCACCAGATGAAATCAATTGAAGTAGTAGAAATCATGCTGAGCCATGTAAACGCCATTGTGGGAGGCAAAGCGATCATGAATATGACAGGGTTGGACTTTGGTCAATGTAGAAGTCCTCTACGAAATTTATCAACGGATGAATTAAAACGCTTAAGATTAGAGCTAGAAAACATTGGTTTTTTTGATTCGATCATTTCCTTGAATGGACGCTAATGAAGCTATTGACCTTATTCCTTTCCATCAACCTATTTCCCATACTAGGAAATATTGAAACAAAACCAACTTCGCATACGAGTAACATTCAAGAATTGTTTACGGTAGCCAATTCTCCATACTTTTGGGTATCAGTACATGCAATGGAATATTTAGCAAAATTAGGTCTTAAAAAAGAAGCAAGACAATTGGCTCTGTCTAACTTAAAAGCATTTCAAGGTACTCCAGAGAAACGAATCGGCTACTGGCGAGTACAGTCTATGGCGGCCGCGAGTAAACTTCAACGAATCTATTGGACACGTAAAATTAAAAAGGCTTATATTGCTAAATCGGGTCCAGACCGAATTCATGCAGCTGAATCATTAGCCAAACTAGGTATTTCCTTCAAAAAATTCAATCAAGCAATTGTAGTAAACGATTTAAATTCTAGTGGAATGCTTTTTTCATTTTGTAATTGGGGCGTTTCGGTACCAAAAGATAGGAGTGAACTTCCTAATTATAGTGCTTTGTTGAAGGAAATAAGTAATGAAAATTTGCAACGTCGTTCATTGGCCGCGTATGCATTTAGTTTTTTAACGACCAATATGAAGAAAGGTAGCTGGGATACCTTAGCTACCATTGCTTTAAAGGAAGATCTCAATTCTACAGCATATGTGCGCCTAATTGTTGCCGCCTATGTGCATTACCCTCATAACAATCGAGAGTCTTTAGGTACTTTTCTAGAGGTAAGGGAACGATTACTGCGATTGGAAAATTCACCAAAAATAACGGAGCGCATGGAATTATGCCTAGCATTGGCGCAATCCTCTTTGCAGGAGGACCTGCCAATTATTGAACGCGTACTTTTTTCTGCAATTACTCCCATAGTTCATGCATCCGCTAAGTCTATCCAATCGGATTCGTCTGACAAGGAATTCTTAGATTTAAAAGCTGCAGCCTCTTATGCTTGGTTAAAACGGAATTCAACAATAAATAAATGAAAAATTCGAAAGAATACTTTAAAAATCACCTTTTAAATAAATAATATATGAAACTACGTCAACGTATTTTACTGATTATTTTTGCGGCATTCGCTTTGTGCGTACAAGGTCAAACAATAGAAAATGTACTCGTTTCAAAAATTTGGGACAAGGGTGAACACAATGCATTTACAGATTTGATTAGGTTTAAAGGGAAGTTTTACTGTGTTTTTAGAGAAGGATCGAGTCACGTAGGAGGGAGTGATGGAAAAATTCGAATTATCAACTCAACCGATGGTAAAAAATGGAGGGAAGTAGCATTATTAGAAAAAAAGGGATTTGATTTACGGGATGCCAAATTATCGATTACACCCAATGGACGAATTATGGTCATCATTGGCGGAAGTGTCTATGTTGATAAAGTTTTAAAAGGAAGAATACCTCACGTTTCATTTTCAAATGAGAATGGCAATACATTTTCTGAACCTGAGGTCGTTGAAATCGATCCATCCCTTGTTTCATGGGGTGATTGGATTTGGAGGGTAACTTGGCATAAAGGAATTGGATATGGAATCGATTATCAAGTTGGACCGGACGAAAGACGAGGTCCAACGTCACTTTTTCTCGTCAAAACGCTTGATGGAAAAAAATTTACCAAAGTTT
>JBIPOM010000239.1:0-2675 GCA_044379175.1 Flavobacterium sp.
GGCCGCCTTTAGGAAGCCATAAATGGGGCAATCGTCGGCCCTATTGACCTTCCCTTCTTGCCCCTTGGGGCGGACGACCTTTGATGAGGTTCGGATGTCCACCCTCGCCGATCGCAAGCGCAACCTCGGGCGCGTCCCGGTGAAGTGGATCGTGCTGGCCGCTTACGTCCTCCTGGTCCTGGTCTCCCGTTGGGTCACCTCGGCCGACCGCCTGCCCAAACCCGAGCTGGCCCATGTCATCGAGGTCGCCCAGGTCGGTTCCGCCGGCGCGTCCGGTGCGCTCCCGGTCGTCGTGGTGCCGAGCCTGCCGGCCCGAGGAGAGCAGGACTGGCGCCGGACCTTCCTTGATGGCCAGGCCGCCGGCCTCGGCCCGGTCTATGCCGTACGCTGGCCGACCGCCCTCCATCGCTCGCGCGCCTCGATGGGCGACGACGTCCTCGCCGCCGACCTGCTCTTGGCGTTAGAAGCCCGCTTTGGGAAAGGACGTTTCCACCTGGTCGGTGAAGGCATGGGCGGGGCGGTCGCCCTGTCGCTGGCCCACCGGCATCCGGGCCGCGTCGCTTCGCTGACGTTCGTCTCCGCGCCCGGCGCCCAGGAATACACGCTCCTCGGCAACGCCGTCGCCAACAAGTTCGTCTACTTCTTCCACCACCTTCCGTTCGTGCTGTTCGACGTCGCCACGCCCCACTTCGGGCTGGCCGACCGCCTGCCGTATAACCGCGGTTACTCCGGCGTGTTCTTCGACAGCGACCTGTCCGACGCCAAGTCGATGCTGCGGGCTTGGAACGGACCCGCGCTGCTCGTCCACGGCAAGTCCGACTGGATCGCGCCGGTCGACGCCGCCCGCTACTCGGTCAAGCTGATGCCGCAGGCGCGCTTGCTCGAACTCGAAGGCGGCCATGGCGAGGAGGTCGCCGACGCCGCGGCTCCGCAGGTCGCGGAATTCATCGCCGCCGCCGAGGCCGGCAAGGCGGTCAGTCGCCCGGCCCCCGTCGTGGCGACCGAGCCTTATCCGGAGCTGGTGGTGTCCGACGGCGCGCGTTTCTGGATCCTGATCCTCATCATCATTCTCTGCACCTTCGTGGCAGAAGACCCCACTTGCCTCGCCGCCGGTCTGCTGGCGGCCGAGGGCATCATCGGTTTCTGGTGGGCCGCTCTCGCCTGCACGGTGGGTATCTTCATCGGGGACATGGTGCTCTATTCGCTGGGCCGTTGGCTCGGGCGCGGGGCGCTCCGTCGCGCGCCGCTGAAGTGGATCGTCAAGGAGCATGAGATCGACCGCATGGCCGGCTGGTTCGGTTCGCCCCGCGGCATGCTCGTGATCGTAAGCTCGCGTTTCATCCCCGCCAGCCGCGTCCCGACCTTCGTGACCGCGGGCATCCTGCGCCTCGGCCTGCCGCGCCTTTCGATGCTGCTCTTCACCGCGGCGCTCGTCTGGACGCCGGTGCTCATGCTCCTCGGCAGCACGCTCGGTCCGCCCTTCATGGAGCAGTTCCCGCGCTACAAGCAGTACGCGGCTTGGATCGTGATCGGGCTCTTCGCACTCATCTGGATCGTCACCCATTGGATCGTCCCCGCCATGACCTGGCGCGGACGGCGCGAGATCGTCATGAAGGTTCGCGGGCTGATGCAGCCCTCCCTCTGGCCCGGCTGGCTGCTCTACCTGCCGGTGCGCCTGGGCATCGTGCTCCTGAGCCTCCGCCATCGCCGCCTGACCGCTTTCGCTTCGGCCAATCCCGCCCTCGGCCGCATCGGCGGATTCATCGGCGATTCCAAGTCGCTCCTCCTCCGTCCGTTCCAGCGGGACTCCCGCTGCTGTCCGACGCTCGCGCTTTCGCTGGAGGATACGCACGAAGAACGGATCAAGGAAGCCGCCGCGTTCGCGGCCTGCCATGGTTTCCCGGTCATCTTCAAGCCCGAGGTCGCCGAGGACGGCGCGGGCCTGCGTTTCGTGCACACCCAGGAGCAGCTCGAACGCCTCGTCCGCGGGGCGCAGGAAGATTTCCTGCTCCAGAAGTTCATCCCCGGTTTCGAGTTCGAAGTCGTCTGGCGGCGTAACCCCGGGAAGGACGACGGACGCATCATGGCCCTGGTGCATAAGCATGACGTCACCGTGCGCGGTGACGGCGAGCAGACCCTCGAGGAGCTGATCTGGCTCGACGAAGTCGCCGTCTCCCGGGCGAACCTCTTCCTGCGCTGCCACGCGCGCGACCTCAATCGCGTGATCCCGGCGGGCCAGAAGGTGACCCTCAATCTGACCGGCAGCTACGGCCACGGCGCGCGCTGCCGCCATCGTGCCGACCTCACGACCGTCGAGCTCGACGCCGCCGTGACCCAGTTCGCCAAGCGTTTCCCCGGCCTGCACTTCGCCCGCTTCGACCTGCGCGCCGCCACGATGGAAGACCTCAAGGCCGGCCGCTTCATCGTGACCGAAGTCGGCGGCTGCTGCCACGTCTCAAGCCTCCTGCGCGACGAGTCTCTCCGCTTCTCGCGCTCCTACGCCGCCGTCTGGGGTCAGCTCAAGGCGTGCCTCGAAGCCGGCGCCTACAATCTGCGCCAGAAGGTGCGCCCGGTGCCCGTCGAGGAGCTCATGGCCCGCTGGAGCCAGGCCCGCGGCCGTCACGACGAGTTCGCGGTCAGCGAAGAACTCTGAGTCAGCCGCGCGCGGTGAAGGC
>JBIPOM010000008.1:0-33202 GCA_044379175.1 Flavobacterium sp.
AATCGGCTCACCAATAACCGTAACCGAAAGTTTATAACTATGTCCGTGTACGTTTTTACATTTTCCATCATAGCCATAAAGGGCATGACCCGTTTCGAAATTAAATTGTTTGGTAATTCTAATTTTACTCATGATGTGATAATTGAACAGCAAAATTACGAAATTATTCACATATCTTTGCTTCAAATGTGCAACTAATGGAATTGAATCCACTTTACGAAACCATAATTACCGATTTATTAGAAAACCAATATGCTGTTTGTGATGCTTTCTTTTCTGAAGAAGCGGTGCAAATTATGCGTGCGGAATTAGAACAAAAATTGGAAACAACTGAGTTTAAAAAATCGGCAATTGGAAATAAATCGGATGAAGTGGTGAAAGAAGAAATTCGTGGCGATTATATTTTTTGGCTGAATGAAGAAGATAAAAACAAAGCTTCAGAAACGTTTTTCAATACCATCAACGATTTTGTAACGTACATCAATGCAACTTGTTATTTAGGTATTACCACTAAAGAATTTCATTATGCAATGTATCCTGAAGGCACTTTTTACAAACGTCATTTAGATGTTTTTAAAAACGATACGAAAAGAAAATTATCTATAGTGTGTTATTTAAACGATGAAAATTGGCAACCCGAATTTGGTGGCGAATTGATTATTTACAAACCAGAAGAAGAAATAAAAATTTACCCACTAAAAGGCAGAGTCGTCATTTTTGAAAGTCAAATTTTAGAACACGAAGTCAAACCCGTTCATAGAAAAAGATTTAGTATTACGGGTTGGTTGAAAACTAGTTAATTTTTTTATTTGAAGTAGATATTTTGTATTTCAGTTCACTTTTTGTCCCGCTATCCGCTATATCTTTTTAAAATTGTTACCTTCGAGAGCCTGAGGAAACACTTTTAAAAAGGATGCCGCTACTATCGGGGCTAAAACACAAAAATTAGTTTCAAAAAGACTATTTCTTAAACCCTTCCAACGCCTTTTTCGTAAAAGCACTCAGTACCAATTTCCCTGAAATTTCGGCGCGTTCGTATAATAACGTGCTCCAATGTGCGGTGTTTTGCCACAATACTTGTTTCATTTCAGCTAAAGCGTCTGGGTTATAGCTGGCTAATTGTAATGCAAATTTTTCTAATACTGAATCCAAATCTTCAGGTTGCACTAATTTGGCAAACAATCCTTTTTCAAATGCCCAAGTTGCGGATTTCCATTCGTTTCCGGCTAAAGTTAATTCGCCCATAGCGGTGTGCCCAATTTTTCGGCTCACGGCAGGTTCTATTACAAAAGGGCCAATTCCTATTGTTAATTCCGAAAGTTTTACATCGGCTTTTGTTGTGGCAATAACATAATCGCACGCGGCAATAATTCCTACGCCACCTCCAACGGCTTTTCCGTGCACTTTTACAACAATTAATTTCGAACAGTTTCGCATGGCGTTTATCACATTGGCAAAACCAGAGAAAAATTGTTTTCCGTCGGTTAAGTTATCAATTTGCAATAATTCATCAAAAGAAGCACCTGCACAAAAGGTAGTTCCTTCGCTTTGTAAAACAATGATGGTAGCGTTTTCATTCGCATCTAAATCCTGAATCGTTTTTACTAATTCTTGCAATTGTAAACTTGGAAACGAATTTCCAGACGGATGAAAAAAGGTAATATATCCAATACTATTTTTTACTTCTTGTTTTACGAAAGCAGTCATATTATCTTTTTAAACTAAAGTGGGATTTAAACTCTTTCTGAACGCCATCTTCTATATATTCAATTTTAAACCAATAATCAGTGGAAGGCACATCTTGTCCATTTATTTTTCCATCCCATCCATTTGCATATGGATTTATCTGTTTTATTAATTTTCCGTATCGATCAAAAATAAAAATTTTAGCCTCAAATTCAGGAGTTAAACCCGAAATATTCCAGGTGTCGTTAAAAGTATCTCCATTTGGCGTAAAATAATTTGGATACGAAATGGTTGTTACCGAATTGGATTGTTTAATTGGTAAACAACCATTGATATCACGTGCATAAACCGTATAAATACCATTTGCCAAGTTTGTAAAAACCGGGCTAGTTTGCCAATCTACTTGATTTAAACTAAATTCATAAGTGCCAAATCCGCCAATTACTTCAGCCTGAATGGTAGCTAATCCACTTGCGAAAATTTCAGAAACCAATTCTAATTTTACAGAATTAGGTGCCGATGAAATAAACAATTCCGTTTGATCTTCTTTTGAACAAAGTGTTGCCGTATTGGTTACAACTACTTTATAAATACCTGAAGTACCCGCATTAAAAATGGCGTTTTCTTGTCCTCCTGTTGTGTTTGGATTGGTAGGCGTCCAGGTATAGGTATAATTGCCTGGAACAGTTGGTGTGGCATTTATTGGAAAACTTCCAGCTCCTGAACCCGGTTGCACGCATAAAAGTTTATAATCTATAATATCAAAATTTGGTAACGGATTTACTTTTAAATCTAAATATTGCCCTAAACCTACACAATCATTGTTTATATTACTGTCTATTCTAACCCAAATATTTTGAAGATTTGGAACTGTATTCCTAAATCCATCTGGGTCAGAAGTATTTATTGGGTTTGCTTCTGCTAAAGCTTGAGCTTCTGAGGTATAATAAGTTACCGTTAAATTAGAACTATTTGCAAATAAAGCCAAAATGGTATTTGTTGCAGAGGCAAAACTATTAGTTGCTGCTGAAAAACTAAAATAATCAATACCGTCAGTATCAGGATCATTTAGGTCGATATAATCATCACATTCTTCTAATACAATTTTTTGAAAAGTAGCAGGAATTTGTGTTGCCGAAACTAGTAAATTTACTTGTGCGGTTCTAAAACAACCATCAGCATTTTCAATTCTTGCCCAAACGGTTCCGTTATTAGGCGAATTATATGAAGTGTCATTTGTAAGTGGTGCGATGTCATTTTGAGCATCCAATTGCGAAGCATGATAGGTAAAAGTCAAATTACTTTGATTAGATAAAACTACGTTTGCTTCCGTTAAATTAAAATCGGTAATAGCATCGGTGTCGCTATCGCATTGTTTTAATGTAATGATTGGATTTACTATAGGCTTTGGCATTACAACAACATTAAAACTTGTAGTATTGAAGCAATTTGTTACCGTATTAAACAATCTAACGTAAATAATTGTAGTTGCACCAGTATATGATGTAATGGCGTTTGTACCAGAAACGGCTTCGTTAAGTAATAAGTGATACGTAACAGCAACGTTAGTTTGATTATTTAAGATTTCAACTGTTTTTTGAGTTAAATTAAAAGTAGTTTGACCGTTTGTATCATTTCCGTCTAAAGCATCATCACAAGCTTTTAAATCGGTAACAGTCACTAAAGTAGGTACATCATAATTAGTGATCACAACAGTTGAAGATAATGCCGGACAAACGCCGCTTGCTGGAATGGTATAAGTATAAGTTCCGCTTAAATCAATAGCTGGATTAAAAGTACTATTCGGTCTATTTACTCCATTTAAAGACCAAGTACCACTTGTAGTGACATTGGCTCCAAGTAGAGGAAATAAATCAAAAGGAGTTGCGCTAGTGCACGTATCTTTTGTGTTATTAGTTCCTACATTATTAGCTTGTTCAATGGTAACATTAACTTTTACCGTTATAAAAGTTAGTGCCGTATTACATGTTTTTGTAAATGAATAGATATACTCTCCAGGCAAATTGACAGACGGGTTAAAAATATCGCCTACTAAAGGTGCTCCTCCTGTAGGAACTGTCCAAGTTCCACCTGTTCCTGGGTTTCCATTAATAGCATCAAACAAGTTTGTAGTTGTTGATGAACATACCGTAACTGGCGTGTCTTGAGGTGCACTACCAAAACCAGAATAATAACCCGCATACCCTGCTGCACCACTCGCTCCAAAAACACCTACAGCTAATGGACCTGTTGACACCACATTTACATTTCCTGAATAACCTGAAATTCTGTAAGTCACCCAATCTGTATTTCCTAAAACCGTTTGTGCTTGCGTCGTATTTATTGCAGTACCATTAATAGTAATAGTGGCATTTGAGTAAGTTAATATCATTAAATCAGCATTATAAGAAGTATCTCCAATTTGGCTTATTGCTGGCAAATAAACAGATTCTTGAAAAAAGCAACTCAACGGAGGTATAAAATTTAATCCAGAAGTTGGTGTAGATGCTGACCCACCAATTAATTGATAGGCAAAAACTGGCTTTGAAGATTTTACATAAATATTTTTATTTATAGTTCCTTGATATTGAGAATTTGGAACCAAATAATAATCACCTGCGTTAAGTGTAATAGCTGCTACTGGATTTCCATTAACAAAGATTTGTGTATTGTCTTCATCTGCAATTATTAAAGGGGACTCCATTTGTGGTAAGCCATTGCCTTCTATAAAAATATATTCTGTACCAATTTGAGAGGAAGATACTATTTGATCTAAAGTAAAATCTGATCCATTATTTGTTACACCTCCAGTAGCATTTCCGGTACTAACAGCTACTGGTTTTGTAGCCGTTAATAAAGCACCTATAAAACCTGTTAAATTATCAATAACATTTGTGTATCCAGAAAATATAATAGATTGACCTGCGTTTAATGTGAACGTTTGCGTGTTTGAAGTTATATCTCCAGCACCCGAAACAAATATTACGTTAGTGTTATAATCTGATAAATTAATTACCGTATTATCTTCAGTTGCCATCACGCTAGAAACAAAATTTCTTATAGATACCTCTCCACCTTGAGGCGTACTTCCCAGTCTAAAAGAAGTTCCTATACCCGGTTTTCCTTTAGATATTAAAGTTTCTGCATGATTCATATCTCTCATTCTAAAACTTACATAAAAATCTTTAGGTCCTTGTAAAATAATTCCCTTATCACTCTTAACAATATTAACATCACTAAGATCTAAAAACATTTGTGTAGGTTGTCCTATTCCTAAAGTTATTACAACAGGTGTAGCTTGTGAAACTGTGAAAGGTGATCCAGGTATTGGGGTTCCATTCCCAGTAGTTACTACGACTTGAAATGGAGTTACTTCTGGTGTTGATAAATATAAATAATGATCATCAATGGCAGATGCGTCTCTGGAATGTAATGGCGGCAGCCAATGTTTATTGCTCAATTGAGCTTGATTTGTTATGAAGGTAATCAATAACAGGAAACAAAGTATTTTTTTCATTTGTTGAAATTACAGAATAATTAGTATTCTAATTTTAAATTACGTTTGGACAAAAAAGACCTCATAATGCCTTATTTAAATCGAATTATGGGTTGACTTGAAAAGTTTGTGAAGTATTTGGAGCTATACTTCTCACGTTTAATGCTTTTCCAGAACCATCAACAACAAATGCTACAAAATTTATATTGGCTACATTAGAAATATTTGACGGAATTGGAATTGTAAAATTTTTAGTTATGGTTTCGCCTTCGTTTGTTCCAGTTAAAGCATCTCCGTAAACAAAATCTGTCAAGCAAGTTCTTAAAACATGATTATGTTCCATATTGATTATTGGATTTTGACCGCCAAAAAATGAAGTGGCATTGACTTGGTTATAAATTAATCCATCTTCTAAAACATAAACGATTAATCTTAAATTGGAATAATTTTCTAAAAATTTAATATTGACATTTACGTTTATTGTACTGCTGTTAACAGAAGAATTTAATGCCAAACCTAAATTTGCATTTAGCTTAATTAGGTTTTTAACCTCCGTAGTTGTTATTTCATTATCCCAAAGTATTCTTCTATCTAGCATTGCTGTTGGATACCCTGTTATTCCTAACAATTGTTCCAAATCAGCAGCAGGAAAATTAAATGGATCCGAAGACGTCGCTACACTACGATGAATAGAGACCGGATATGCGCGCAGTTGTTCTTGCTGCACTTGTTTAATACCATACAAAACTCTTGGGCAAAACTGACACCATGTTCCAGTGTAATCTTCAATTAAAACATTTTTTAAAAATTTTCCTGAAATTGGTTGTTCAATAATATCCGTTTTTACAGAATTATCCGTCCAGTCATTAGATATACAGGAAACGCTTATTATTCCAATAAAAGCGACTGATATCCATAATAATCTTCTCATATAAATTTAATTTTTTGTTCTAATTTGAAACAAATTTAATGACAAATTTAAAAAAATTTTTTATAATGCTGGAAATATCTTTTATTTGCTTTAAATAACAAGTAAATAATGAAAAAACAGATTGTATTTTTAATGCTTTTTATAAGCGCTTTTGGAATTTCACAAAAAAAATTACCTAGCATATCACTAATTACACTAGATGGTAAAAGTATTGCTACTTCACAAGATTTTTTAGAAAAAGATAAAATTTATATTTTTTGCTTTTGGGCAACTTGGTGTGCCCCTTGTATTCAAGAATTAGATGAAATTAGTGAAGTATATGAAGACTGGAAATCAGAAATAAATGTCGAAGTTATTGCGGTTTCAATTGACGATGCCAGAACAAACAAAAGAGTAAAACCATTAGTAAATGGCAAAGGTTGGGAATATTTAATTTTATTGGATACCAATCAAGATTTTAAACGAAGTTTAGGAATTTCCAATCCCCCTTTTACTGCAATAGTAAAAAATGGTGAAATAGTTTTCACTCAAAACGGGCATACACCAGGAAGTGAAAACACGCTTTTTGAATATTTAAAATCTATAAAATAATGAAACGTATATTTACTATATTTTTTGTTTTATTTTCTTTTTTAGCTTTCGCTCAAAAAATAGATTCTACAAAAACAAAATTAAAGGTTTATGGGAGCTATGAGGGAAACGGACAGTGGTATACTAATGACAAAAATAGAAGTCTTAAACAGGATGCTATACCATTGAGATCCAATAATTATTTTAATATTAATTTTAATTATAAAAAAATAACAGTAGGTACTCAAATTGAATCCTATACAAATGATGCTCTTTTAAATTTTAATCCTAAATATAAAGGAACAGATTTCGCAACTTATTATGCAAATTATAAATCAAAAAAATTAGACGTAACATTAGGACATTATTATGTACAATTTGGTAGCGGCATGATTTTGAGAACTTGGGAAGACCGGGCCTTAGGAATAAATAATGCTTTACGAGGTGCAAAAGTGGTGTATTCGCCAATTGATGAGATTTCAATTACAGCATTGTACGGAAGAGCGAGAAGTGGTTTTGATGTTGCTAAAGGGGATATTTTTGGATTCAATACAGAGGTAAATGTTAGTCAACTTTTAAACATAGAAACATTCGATTTCAAATATGGATTTAGTAGTGTCAGTAGATATGAAAAACTACCGTTAGCTGTTCAAAATTTCAGTGCTTTTACTGATTTGTTTTCAAACCGATTTGAATTGGGGTATAAAAATTATTATGTAAATACGGAGTACGTTTTTAAAACACGTGATGCAATTATTGCACAAAATATTTTGGACACAGATTTTGCTAAAGAAGGAAGTGCGTTATTAATTAATTTTGGGTATTCTAAAAAAGGAATTGGTTTTGATGCTAATTTAAGACGCGTAGAAAATATGCAATTATTGGCTCAAAGAAATTTAGATAATTATCCGGCTTTATCTAGTACCAGTTTAAATTTTAACGATAAAATATTAAATTTTGTTCCAAGCTTAACCAAACAACATCATTCTAACTTAGCTAATATTTATGTTTACCAATCTCAATTTCAAGTTGTGATGGACCAATCTACTGAAGTAAATAAATTTGGAGAAATTGGTGGTCAATTTGATTTTTTTTACGACTTTAAAAAAGGTTCTACATTTGGTGGTAAATACGGAACAAAATTGAATTTAAACATTTCGGCATGGTATAATTTGAAAGCAAAATTTAGATATACAAACAATGCTGGAGAAAACATTCAAAATTATCAAGCAGAATTATTTAATGCTAGCGAAAAATATTTTTCAGATTACAATATAGAAATTACAAAAAAGGTATCTAAAAATTTTAAAACTGCTTTTACTTACATTAATCAGTACTATAATAACAAACAAATTCAAGGTATTTTTAATGAATATGTTGTAAATTCTCACACGGTTTTTTCAGAATCTACTTATCAATTGTCTAATACAAAATCAATTACTTTTGGTTTAGAACACATGTGGGCAGATAATGACAGGAGGAATTGGGCTGCAGGAAGCATCGAATACAATCATAATGAACATTGGTCGATATTTGCCATGGATATGTACAATTATGGTTTTGATCATAATACGCATACGATTAGTGAAATAGATTTATTTGATATTCATTTTTATAATTTTGGAACTGCATATAAAAAAGGGAGTACGCGGATTGCCATAAATTATGGCCGTCAACGTGGTGGATTGGTTTGTGCAGGAGGCGTTTGCCGATTTGTGCCACCAAGTACTGGTTTAGGATTGCAAATAACAACCTCATTTTAAATACAATATTAAAGATTTGTTAGAAGCGGTATAAAAAATCTTGCGTTTAACAAACTGAACTTGTTTCAGCTTCCATAAACAACTGTTATTAAGAAATATTTAGAATCCAAAATAAATTGAATGACAAAATTCGGACTTTTAAGATCACCTCTTTTTTAGAAAAACGCACGCAATTGGATAGTTCCTGTATGCACGACCTGACTAGTTTCTGATTTCCTTCCGTTATAATTTAAAGAGATATCTAAAAATTGAGTGATATTTTTTTGAAAAATAAGTTGCCATGTGCTGTTCTTTCCGTTTTGTAATCCTTCTAGTAATTGAAAACCAACAGGCGATGAGGTACTTCCAGTAAAATTATTATTGATGTAAGTAAAAATCCCATTTAAAGTAAATCCTTTTTCTGTATTCCAATTAAATGAAGTTCCGAACTGCTGTTGTTTTAAACTTTCTAAATTACCAATCGTATTTTGCTTACTGTTATTTTCGTAAAATATTTCCCAACTTGCATTCTTATTAAAAATATATGCTACTTTCGGCCGCATTTCAATGGCCGAAATGTTAAAATTTCTCGAAACATAATTGTCTGAAATACTATTAAGGCTTGTTATGTTGGTTTCAAAATGAAACAACCAAAACTTTTGAACCAAATGGACATACTGAAATTGATGGTTTTTAATATAATTTTCTTGACTACCAAAATTTAAAATATTTTTCGTAGAACTTGAATTGTAAGTGTAGGTAACCGAATTTCTTTGTTTTCCTTTGTGGAAAAACAAACTATTTCTAAAATTATTATTTAAACCTATTAGATTCTCTTCAGGTATTGAAAAGGGGTTCCATTCAAAAGTGTTTGAATTTCGAGTGATTTTTTTATCTATAATTAAGGAAGTTTGATTGTAAAATTTAGATAAAAATTTCTTGAAACCTAATTTGTTTTGCCAAACATTTCCATTAAAAGTCAGCGTTTGGCTAAATTTATTTTGATAGGTTCTAATAAATATCTGATTGGGAAGAAAAATTTTTATATACTTTGCTAAATCAGAAAAGGTAGCAATTTCAAATTCTTGTAGTTCCTGAATGTTGTTATTGTTATAGTCGTTCCACATATAAATTCCTCGTCCGGCATCCACTTCTAAAAAAGTAAAGTCTTGCTGGGCGATATTTCCTGAATTATTTTCATAAAAAGTAGTACTTTGAATCAATTGATTAAAGAAAGAATCAGAATAGTTAAATCTTGAATTTATGGAAGGTTCCGTAGCTCGATCATCCATAAATTTTAAGCTCCTATAATTTATAAAAACCCCTAAATTTCTTTTCTCATTTTTGATGATTTGTGATTTTAAATAAGTTGAAAATGAAGTATTTACACGTTGTAAAAAGTTGTTTTTTATACTGTCATTGTGCCGAATTAAATAGCCTATTTCAGTATATACATCTGTAGAATCTCCTCGACCAATAAAACTACCAAACTCTGAAAATTTTTGACTGAAATTACTTAATTTTTGAGTTTGAATAAAAATTTCTTTACTGTTTTCATGTCTGAAATTAGTACCTACATAATTTTTCTTGAAATGATATTTTATCCCATTTTGACTTCTTAAAAATGTAGAGGTACTGTAATCAGTTTTACTATTCATCAAGCTAGTTTGGGTTTGAAATATCCATGATTTATTTTTAGCATAGGTTTGAAAAGCGTGCTTATTGCCTGAAAAATTTTTTGAAAAATCTAGCTTTTCAAATTGGTATTTTCCAAACGTTTTCCATGTTGTAGTATCTTTTTGAACCGAATTAAATTGAATTCCACCCACTAACAATGTTTGATTCCCAATAGGATTTGTACTGTTCCAATCTCTATTAAATTCAATATTGTACAAACGTTCAATAGGTTTAAAATTTTCTTGAATGTAATTAATAGTGGCAAAAGATTGCACCTGAATTCCTTTAGAAAACAATTGCTGATTCAGATTTAATTTAGTGGCGATGCCTTGATTATTGCTGTCATCTAAGTTAGAAAATAAATTTTCATCGTAATTAGAAATGGCTATTTCGGTTTCAATTTCAGTTTTTTCTGTTGGCGAAAACGAACTTACAATGGTAGCAATTTGAATTTTCGTTGGTGCAATTAACTTTACAATCGGTTCATAAATTCCTTGCGGAACACCTGAAATTGGTGCTATATATTCGTAAATTTTTCCAATCGTATTACTACTAGCTAAAATATAATTCCCTAAATTATTTCCTAATAAAGTAAATTTTACTTGATATAAAGTTTGCGTGTTATCTGTAGAAAAAACAAATATTTCTGTGTTATTTACTATTGTTTTTTTATATAAAATTTTATTCTCAGAGTACGAATCCTCGAAAGCAGAAGGAGTATTCATTAAATTTGTATCGTCTCCCGCAAGTTGTAACGTTTGAATCTGATTTTCTGATAAACTTTGTTGTAAAGGTTGGTTTTTTATATCATTTTCATTGTACACATAAGCGCCAATGGTAAATTTGTCACTTTCATGTTGAAAACCTCCATAACTTAAAAAGCGTGTAAAGTTTCTATCGGAATATTGATACTCCATTACAATTCGCATTTCAGAAGTTATTGGAAAAGTGGCATTAAAAATAATTTCTCCTGCGTTGTAATCTATTATATAATCCTTGTTTTCTCCTCGTTCTTTTAATATCCCATTTACATAAACACGTTCTGAACCTGAAATAATTAATACATATAGTTCACCATTATTTCCTCGTAATTTATAAGGCCCTTGGTTGCCTTCTTGCCCTGTAAAATTACTTCTAGCATATTGCCCACGAACCAATGAAGCGGCAAAAAACAAATCGTTTTTTTTGGTATTTCCCCAATTAAAATGCGAGGAAAGACCTTGTACTTTTTTATTAAAATTTAAAAAACTTGTTTTTCTATTTTCTAAAAATAAATCACCGGCTCTTATGTTCCAGTTTTTTGCTGAAAGTTCAATAAATATTTGATCAAATTCGTCAATTTTTTGCGAATATCCGCCTTCCTGCAACGGAATATTGCTGTCTTGTATGGATGCTTTTAAAGTAATATCTTCTGATAATTTACCAGAAATTTGTAAATCTAAATTGGAATTTAAAACCGTATTTTGATTATTTCCCACCGTAATTCCTCGCGAAATACTTCCATTGGTTTGTAAGCCGTTAAAAATAGGAAGTTGTTTTTTTGTATTTTCTGAAAATGTAAGAAATCGTCCGTTTTCATTTGGAACAATTTTTTTTTCGTCGTAAATAGTATAGGTTTTCGTTAAAAAATTTGGCAATTGATAATATTGAACACGAATCGAGTCTGAAAATACTTTTTTAAATACTAACTTTTTCGTTTGATAATTAAATATATAATAAGAGGTGTCGATTTCTTGTTGCTTCAAGTTGAAAATTTTAAACGAATTTGGATGTAATACCAAAGAATCAATAAGAATTTCTTTATTAGTATATGCAAATTTTTTACTTTTGAAAGCGTTGTTTTTCTCTTGACCAAAGCCAAAAGCAACACAACAAAAAAATAAAATACAAATAATTTGTTTACACATACGGTAAAAGTACTGATATTTGTATAAACGAGAAAATTTCGATTTTTGTATGCGATTCTATTTTCTTAATTTCGTATTAGCTTTAACAATAAATAACAACCTACATTACAATGAAAAAATCTCTTTCCATTTTATTTTTATTTCTTTCAGTAGTCACATTTGCCCAAGAAATTCGTTTTGCACGAATAGATAGTTTGTTACATTATTTATACGAAAACGACAAGTTTATGGGCTCGCTATGTATTCGGCAAGGTGACGAAGTAGTATTTAAACAAGCCTACGGTTTTTCTGAAGCGACCAAAGGAGTGCGAGCCAATGGTGCTACGAAATACAAAATTGGATCAATATCTAAAACGTTTACTGCAACTATGATTATGCAATTAGTCGAAGATAAAAAGATTTTGCTGACGACTAAATTAAATCGGTTTTTTCCAAAAATTGACCAATCTGATAAAATTACCATTGAACATTTACTGTACCAGCGCACAGGGATAAAAGATTATGCTAATGCTGATGCTACATTAACAGATGTTTTAGACAAACCAAACATGAAGGAATTGATAATGAATAAGATAGAAAATTATTCTTCTATGTTTGAACCTGACACCAAGCACGAGTATAGTAACTCAAATTACTTCATCTTAGGATTAATTATCGAAAAAATTACAAAAAAATCCTACGCTGAAAATTTAAAAACAAGAATTTCAGACAAATTAGAGTTAAAAAACACGTATTATACTAACGAAAAAATTGACATTTCTAAAAGAGAAAGTTATTCTTATACATTTAACGATGAATATTGGGATAAAATTGACGAATGGAACAATGACATTGCTTTTTCGTCAGGTGGAATTATTTCAACACCTGAGGATTTAACTAAATTTATTCGTGCTCTTTTTAAGGGGAATTTAGTTACTCCAGCTTCACTAGAACTAATGAAAACACTTAAAGACACTTACGGAATGGCATTAATTCGTTTCCCATTTGGAGAAAGAAAGTTTTACGGACATAATGGTAAAATTGAAGGTTTTGGATCGTCAATGGGTTATTATGAAAAAGATGATTTGACAATTTCTTTACTTGTAAACGGTGAAAATTATAGTCAAAACGACATTATGATTGGTATTTTAAGTATTTATTATAAGTTACCTTATCCGTTTCCAAATTTTAAAAAATTAGATGCAGAATTAATTCAAAAATATTCAGGAACCTTTGCCTCAAAAGATATTCCATTAAAAATAACTGTCTTTGAAAAAGAAGGGAATTTATTAGCCCAAGCTACAGGACAACCGAGTTTTCCATTAACTTTTTCAAGAGATGATGTTTTTGTCTTTGTTCAAGCTGGAATAGAAATAGAATTTACTTCAAGTACAAGTTTCATCCTAAAACAAGGTGGCAAAAAATTTAATTTCACTAAAGAATAGAAATATTTTATCTTAGCCAATTAATTGATCAAAATGAAATATTACATAATAGCTGGTGAAGCGTCAGGCGATTTACACGGTTCCAACTTAATGAAAGCCATTTTAGCAAAAGATCCAACTGCAGAAATACGTTTTTGGGGTGGCGATTTAATGCAAAATGTGGGCGGCACTTTAGTAAAACATTACCGTGAATTAGCCTTTATGGGTTTTGCCGAAGTGATTATGAATTTGCGCACCATTTTAGGTAATATTTCAGTTTGTAAAAAGGATATTTTGCAGTTTCAGCCCGACACAATAATTTACATAGATTATCCTGGATTTAATATGCGAATTGCAAAATGGGCTAAGAAATTAGGCATTCAAAATCAGTATTATATCTCGCCTCAAATTTGGGCTTGGAAAGAAAATCGCATCAAAGACATTAAGCGTGATATCGATAAAATGTATGTGATTTTGCCTTTTGAAAAAGATTTTTACGAGAAAAAGCATAATTTTTCAGTTGAATTTGTGGGCCATCCCTTGATTGATGCCATTTCCGATAGAAAGCAAATTAATTTTGAACAATTTATAAGAGAAAATAATTTAACGAACCAACCGATTATTGCTTTATTGCCAGGAAGTAGAAAACAGGAAATTGAAAAAATGCTTTCCATTATGCTTTCGGTTGTAGTTAAATTTCCTGAATATCAATTTGTAATTGCTGGTGCACCAAGTCAGGATTACGAATTTTATAAGCCATTTTTAACCACAGAAAATGTAAACTTTGTAAGCAATAAAACCTACGATTTACTGAGTGTTTCTCATGCGGCGTTAGTAACTTCTGGTACAGCCACTTTAGAAACGGCATTGTTTAAAGTACCACAAATTGTGTGTTATAAAGCAAACAAAATTTCTTATGAAATTGCAAAACGTATTGTTACTTTAAAATTTATTTCTTTGGTCAATTTAATTATGGATAAAGAAGTAGTGAAAGAGTTAATTCAAAAGGAGTTTAATACCAATAATTTAGAAACAGAATTGCGCAAAATTATTTCTGGAAAAACAAGAGAAAGAATTCAAAATGAATATGACATTTTGGAACAAAAACTAGGAGGAAAAGGCGCAAGTGATAAAACAGCGATTGGTATAATTTCTTCTATTAAAAATTAATTTGTAAATTTAAACTTCATAAAACCCCAAAAAAATGAAAAAATCAATTTATATTTTACTACTAACTATTTTCTTATATAGTTGTAAATCCTTGCAAAAACCTGCAATTGTTACTTCAAAACAAGAGGCTCAAAAAACAGGAAGTTATACATTTACTGCAAAAATTGGATTAGAAAAACCAGCAAAACCAACTAAAAAAGAACAAAAAGCTATCGAAAAAGAACAAAAAGCTATTGAAAAAGAAAAAAATAAAGCCGCACAAGATAGCATTGAACGATCTAAAATAAAAGTTGTTGTTGAAGAAGAAACACCACAAGATTTTACACCAACATTTGAAGTTTCAGACTACATAAAGCAACAAATTCTAAATGTTGCAGCAGAAAGTTTAGGCTCACCATACCGAGGAGGCGGTTCTACTCCAGCTGGTTTTGATTGTTCTGGTTTTGTTACCTATACACTGAACCAATTTGATATTTCATTGCCCAGAAATTCAGCAGAAATGGCACAAATTGGAAAGCGAATATTAAAAAAAGACGCTAAACCGGGCGATTTAATATTTTTTAAAACCAATGGTAGTTACATTAGTCATGTAGGAATTGTAACTGAAAACAACGACGGAATAATTACATTTATTCATTCCTCTACTAGTAGTGGCGTGGTCTACTCATCAACAGCTGAAGGGTATTATTCGAGAACTTTTGTAAGTGTAAATAGAATATTAGAATAATTTAGTCCCTTTTTGACTTTTTAGCTGAAAACAACCCCAAATTGTTTTCAAGTTTAAACAAACCTACGAATCAATGAATTTTATTAAATATCCAATTGTTCCGATACTCGGCAGTTATACTTTAGGAATTGTAATTCAATACTACTTTCACATTTCCTTGCTTCCTATTTTATTTGGTTTGTTTTTAAATTTGCTAAGTTTTTTTACGACATATTTTATTTCAACTAAAAAAAAGCATAATCCCCTTTTTTTTGAAATTTTTATACTGTTTTCTTGTATAAATTTTGGCATTATATCAAATTTTTTAAACAATCAAATACATAATAAAGCTCATTTTTCTAAGGCTATTTTAGAAAAAAATATTGTTCAAGGATTGATTACTGAAAAGTTGAAACCTTCCATCTATTATGATAAATTCATTGTTAGAGCAACAAGTATTAATCAGGAAAATAGTATTGGGAAAATTTTACTTTATGTGCCTAAAAATAAAAATCGTGTTATCGAAGTTGGAAACAATGTAAAAGTATTTGAAACTCCAAAAGCACTTCAAAATGCATTAAATCCAAATCAGTTTGATTATTCTAAATATTTAAATAATCAAAATATTTTTCATGAGATAAAACTTAAACAATCAAGTAAAATTGATGTTTCTAAAGATACTAATTTTTATTATTACGTTCATTTAATAAAATCGAGATTATTAAAAAGTTACGATATAAAAAGCTTTGAAATAGACAATTATAATCTATTAATGGCCTTGCTTTTTGGTGAAAAAATAGAGTTATCCAAAGAAATTAGCACAAATTATACACAAGCAGGAATTATTCATATTTTAGCCATTTCTGGGTTGCACATTGCCTTAATTTATGGAATTATTCTTTGGGTAACAAAACCATTACTTCGATTAAAAAAAGGCAAATTATATATTTTTTTACTTTCATTAAGTGTCTTGTGGTTTTATGCTATTTTGGCGGGATTTTCTGCTTCGATCGTTCGGGCTGCAGTAATGTTTTCGGTTGTTGCTTTCGCCAAGTTGATTAACCGACAATCCAATATTTATAATTCATTAGCAGTTTCGGCTTTATTATTATTGTTATACAATCCAAATTATCTTTTTGATGTTGGTTTTCAGTTGAGTTTTGCAGCGGTTTTAATTATTGTTGTTTTTCAGCCCTTTGTTCGAAAATACAGTTATTCTAAACATGTAATTATCTTAAAAATTAAAGAATTATTGCTCATTTCTTTGGTGGCTCAAATTGGTGTTTTACCCTTAATATTGTATTATTTTGGACAATTTCCATTATTGTTTTTATTGGCTAATTTAATTGCGATTCCACTCTCTAGTATCATTTTAATTTTAGGATTAGTATTAATTCCGTTTAATTTTTTGCTTCCGAAGTTGGCTGTTTATTTGAGTATTTTAGTCAATTTTTTAATTGAACTAATGAATGCTTTTACCGCTTGGATTGTGCAATTTGATGTTTTTATCATCAAAAATATCGCTTTTCACGAAGTGTTAGTCTTACTTTTATATTTGCTTATTGGTACGATAGTTTATTTCGTATACTTCCCGAAAGTTAAAAATATTAAACCCATATTAATTGCAATACTTATTTTTCAATTCGGGTATTTTTTATTGAATTCCAAAGAGAAAAACAATAATGAATTTATGGTTTTGCACCTTATGAAGCACACGCTAATTGCGGAAACTAAAAATAGCGAAGCCGTATTTTACACAGACGATATAAAAAGTACAAAGGCATCTATTGAGACTTATATAAGAGGAAAGTTTGTTAAAAATTATCGAATAGAACCCTTAAAAAATGTATATAGTTTTAAGAAAAAAATTCTTTGCATTGATAGTTTAGGAGTTTATATTACCAAACAAAAACCAGAAATTGTGGTATTAACACAATCGCCAAAAATTAATTTGAATCGTTTAATTTCAACCCTTAAACCAGAGCAAATAATTGCCGATGGTTCTAATTATAAAAGTTACATACAACTTTGGAAGACCACTTGTGAACAAGAAAAAATCCCTTTTCATGCTACTGCCGAAAAGGGATTTTATAGATTGAAATAAATTATTTCTTTTTGATAATTTGATTGGCTCCTTCTAGCCATACTTGAGGCCCTCCAGCAACATAACCGCTACTTCCAAGTGCATTTAAATTTACTTTTGCATCGGCTGTTTTGGTAGCGCTTACAAACCAAACTGTAGGATATCCTCTAACTTGTAATTGTTGTTGTAATTGTGCATTTTGCATTTTTACTGCATCTGTTTGTTCGTTTTTTCTAGGAAAGTCTAACTCTACTAAAATTACATTATCGGTAGCCCATTTTACAAATTCTGGCGTTTTAAAAACTTCTTTTTGTAAACGAATACACCATCCACACCAATCTGATCCTGTAAAAAATAAAAACATAGGTTTATTTTCTTTAATAGATAAATCGGAAGCAACAGACATATCGGTGTGCCATTTTAAATCTTGACTTTGTGCGATGAATCCACTAAATAAAACGGTGAATATTAAAATTATTTTTTTCATGTTTTCAATTAAATTATTTTACAAATATATACAAATTGTATGCCTAAAAATACAAGTTATTTTACATCTTGCATTAATTTTTTCACAAATGGCGAAATTATAATCAAAACCAAACCAGCAATTAACGCATAAATTGCTAGTTGATAATAACCATCTGCATAGGTATTAAGTTTTTCTAAATTGGTTGCATTTTTTGAGGCTTTAGCAATATTAGCTCCTAAAATTCCTGCAAAATATTGTCCGTAAGCACTAGCTAAAAACCACATTCCCATAATAACCGCTTGTGTTTTTTGCGGTGATAATTTTGTCATTGCGCTCATTCCGATAGGCGATAAGCATAATTCACCAAAAGTAATTATAAACCATCCGAAGGTAAATAAATCTAAAGACGTTCTTCCAGATGCATCTGCAAAAAACTTAGTATAATAGAAAATCCAGAAACCACCTGCTAAAAACAAAAAGGCTAATCCGAATTTAATAATGGTATTAGGTTCTATTTTTCTTTTAGATAACCATAACCAAATTAATCCTACTAAAGCCGCAAAAGCAATTACAAAGAATGAATTTGCAGAATTATTCACTCCATTTGGATCTAACGGCAATCCTAAAACAGTATTGTTTAAATTTTCAGCTGCAAAATCACTTAGTGAACCCCCACTTTGTTCGAAAAATGCCCAAAAAACAATTGAAAATAACATAAAAATTACTGCAGCAACTAACTTTTTGTTTTCAATAATTGAAAATCCTTTCATTTCGTAAGCCAAATACAAAATAGAAATTGGACCAATTGCATACATGAAATAATCTGTATAAACAGTGTTAGAAACCATTATAATAATTATTGGAACAATTAAAATTGAACCAATATATGTGCTCCATTCGTAAAATTTTCTTTTTGATTTGTCAAGATGTAATAATGGCGAAAGTCCAATTTCTCCTAAACTTTTTTGAGTTTGTGTAAAAGTTAATAGACTAAAAACCATTACAACTGCTGCTAAACCAAATGCTACATTCCATTTTAATTCATCTGGAATTAGATTAGATAACATTTGACCTTTTCCTATAGCAATACAAACATATCCGCCAATTAATGCCCCAAGATTTACACCTGCATAGAATAATGAAAAACCTGCGTCAGTTCTTGAATCACCATCTTTGTAAAGTTTTCCAACCATTGAAGAAATATTTGGCTTAAAAAAACCTGTTCCAACAATACTAAAACTAACACCTACAAAAAAGAATGATTTTGGATCAAAGGCTAAAATTAAACTTCCTACAATCATTAATAAGCCGCCCCAGAAAAGGGATTTTCTAAACCCAAAAATTTTGTCTGCAAATAAACCACCTATAAAAGTAAACGCATACACCCAAGCTTGCGTGGCGCCATACTGTAAATTAGCAGCTTCTTTATCCATCAATAAATAATGAACCATATAAAAATAAAGCATACCTCGCATTCCATAAAAACAGAAGCGTTCCCACATTTCGGAGAAAAACAAATACCACAATTGTTTTGGATATTTGCCTTTAAAGTTTTGAATTTCTTCTATAGTTTGCATTAGTTAATTCCTTTTTCTTTCATTACTGCATTTAATTGTTTTAATAACACGAACATTAATAATGTGGCAAACATTAATAACCCGAAATTAATCCAAAAGAAATCTTGTTTGTTATCGTACGTGTCCCAAAGACTGGCCAAAACACCACTTAATTTATTTCCGATAGAAGTAGATAAAAACCAACCACCCATCATTAATGATGTTATATTTGTCGGACTCAGTTTGGATACAACCGATAACCCCATCGGACTAAGGAATAGTTCTCCAATTGTGATGATTCCGTAATTGGCTACAAGCCACCATACACTTACTTTTTCAGAACCATTTGCACCCATATTTACAGCTGCAATCATTACTAAAACGGATAAGGCAGAAATTAATAATCCGAATGCAATTTTTGTTGGAGTTGATGGCTCTTTTTTTCTTCCTCGTAAAAAGGTAAAGAATGCTACGACTAAAGGCGTTAAAATAATTACCCATCCTGGATTAATCGATTGGCTTAAATTAGTTGCCCAAATAGATACTTTTTCATTTTCTTTTGGTAATTTTTCTTGGGCTACATTTCTAAAGTATATTGGGTAATCCACTGTTTTTTGAACTTCGCCACTTAGTTTTTGAATACGAAAACTGGCATCATATAATTCTGTGGAATCTTTTTTATACTCTATTTCTTTAGATAATTTAAGCGTATTGAAAACAGATTTAGTTGTTCCTGTGATTTCTCTATCTGTATATCTGTCTGCCCATGTAGTAAGTGCAGAACCATTTAGTTTGAAAACTGCCCAAAATAAAATTACTACAGCAAATATGGTTAATAAAGCACCAATTGGTCTTTTGTCTTCTGCTTTTGCTTTAAAGTATAGGCTTCCATAGAAAAATATAACTGGAATACAAGCAAAAATAAAGGCGTCTGTACTATCCGAACCAAAAATATATCCTGATGGATTGGCTTCTGAAGTTACACCTTTTAATAACCAACCAATTACTCCAAATACAGCAGAAGGCAATAAAATAAATAATACAATTTTATAAAATGGCATATCGCCTTCTTGCGTTCCTTTTTTATCGGTTTTATTTCCGTAATGCTTTGTACCTAATAAGAAAACAATGACACCAATGAACATTCCAACACCTGCTGCCATAAACGCATATTGCCAGCCTAATAGAATTTGTAATGCAGCTCCAAAAAAGTTACAAATGAAAGCACCCACATTAATTCCCATATAGAAAATATTATACCCTTCATCTTTTTTGTCTTTGTACTGATCTTCAGAATAGAAATTACCTAAAAGTGTAGAAATATTTGGTTTAAAAAATCCATTTCCAATGATTACAAGCGTCATAGCCACATAAAGCATAGTAATACTGTGTATTCCCATTAATAAATACCCTACACCCATCATCAAACCTCCAATAATTATCGATTTCTTATATCCCCAATATCTATCAGCTACTAAACCTCCAATGAAAGGCGTTAAAAAAACTAAAGCAATGAAAGTTCCATATAAATCTGAGGCTTCTTTTTCTGTTAAAGCAAAACCAGATTCGACATCTTTAAGATAAAGTGTAAAAATTCCAATCATTAAGTAATAGCCGAAACGTTCCCACATTTCAGATAAGAATAAATAAGGCAATGCCTTTGGGTGTGATTTCCACATACTATTTTTGTTTTAATAATTAAAAAAAGCCTGCAACAATGTTACAGGCTTGAAAGATATAAAAAATATTTTATAATATAATTAGTTAATGCCGTGCATCATTTTTTTCAATCTTGGTGTTAATGCGAATAAGATTGCAGCAGCAATACCACATAAAATCACGAATACCATAAAAAATTCAAACAAATTATGAATTTCAAAACCAGCAAAAACTGGATTAGATGGGCTAATTTGATTTGAATCTAAAAGAACAAGCTGTTCTTTAGTTGGTACTATTTTCTTATCTAAAACTGCTTGTAAATCGATTCCTAATTCTTTTGCTTTATTAAATTTGTCTCCAGTTGCAGGCATAATAGAACCTAATGTTCCTGCTAACGCATATCCTGCTGCGTTTGATAAGAAGAAAACTCCGTACAATAAAGAAGAGAAACGTTTTGGAGATAATTTACCTACCAATGATAAACCGATTGGAGATAAACATAATTCAGCACATGTTTGAATTAAGTACAATAAGATTAACCATTTAATAGCTAATAAGCCATTATTACCTAAATCTTTTACGTTATGAGCGATTATAAAATAGGAAACTGCAATTAATAGTAAACCAATAGCTTGTTTAAAAGGAGAAATCGGTTCTCTGTTATTGGCTCTTAATTTATCCCATAACATACTAAAAGGTACTGCAAACATTACTACGAATAATCCATTGAATATTTGAACCATTGATGGAGGCATATTCCAACCAAAGAAATTTCTATCGGTTTGATTATCTGCAATAAAAGTTAATGAAGAACCAGCTTGTTCAAAGGCTGCCCAAAAAAAGATAACGAAAAAGGCAACAATATAAATTACTAAAATTCTATCTCTTTCAATTTTAGTTAATGAAGTATCTGATATAATTAGTCCAGCTAAAGACAATCCGCTTGCATATATAATGGAATAAATAATATTCTGTCCAAATGCATAATGGAATAAGAACCCTAATCCTACAAAAGCAACAACTGCAGCTAATAAAGCATTTTTAGAAAACTCTGCTTTTTGGGATTCTCCTTCTTCAAAATCTGAAGCATCATTTTTTGAAGGTAAACCGCCAATTGGTCTTCCTTCAGGAGTAACCACGTATTTATTTTTTAAGTAATAGAAAACCATAGTTCCTAAAACCATTGCTATTGCAGCTGCTAAGAATCCCCATTTGAAAGCATAAATATCTCTTATCCCTCCAGCATCTTTGACATCTCCAACAATTGGACAAATTAATTGACCTAAGAAAGCACCTAAGTTAATTCCCATATAAAAAATGGTAAATGCGGTATCTAATTTATTTTTTTCTTGTTTAGGATATAAACTTCCTACCATAGAAGAAATATTTGGTTTAAAGAAACCATTACCAAAAATGATAATTCCTAATGCAACCCAAAGTAAAATTTTTGCTAATTCAATATTAGAAGTAAAAACAGTTGCGCTAATAAACAATAAAAATTGTCCAACTGCCATCATTAAACCTCCAAGCATAATGCAATTTCTATTACCTAAAAATCTATCTGCAACAAATCCACCTAACATAGGTGTTAAATAGCATAAACCTAAAAACCCACCGTAAATTAAAGAGGCATCTGCTTCTTTCATTAATAATGAATTTACCATAAATAGGGTTAAGATGGCTCTCATTCCATAGAAATTGAATCGTTCCCACATTTCGGTTCCAAATAATACCCAAAGCCCCTTTGGATGTCCTTGTTTAACTGTCTCGCTCATAATTTATTTATTTAGTATATTGGTTAGTTTATAGTTTTTCTAAAATAAAGTTGGTCATTTTGGTGTACAATTGTAAACGGGTTTTCCCACCAAATATCCCGTGATTTTTATCTGGGTAAATCGCCCAATCAAATTGTTTGTTGGCTTGTACTAAAGCTTCTACCATTTTCATAGTGTTTTGAACATGTACATTATCATCGGCCGTACCATGAATTAATAAAAAGTTTCCTTTCAATTTACTTACGTGTGAAATTGGCGAATTGTTATCATAACCACTTGCGTTTTCTTGTGGTGTTTGCATATATCTTTCGGTGTAAATGCTGTCATAATATCTCCAAGAGGTTACAGGTGCAACTGCAATAGCTGATTTGAAAACATCTGCGCCTTGAAAAATACAATTGGCCGCCATAAAACCACCATAAGACCATCCAAAAATGCCAATTCTAGATTTGTCTACAAAAGTGTATTTTCCAAAAACTTTAGCCGCATCAATTTGGTCTTCTACTTCATATTTTCCTAATTCTTTTTGAGTACATTTTTTAAATTCTGCACCTTTAAAACCCGTTCCTCTTCCATCAACACAGGCTACAATATAGCCTTTTTGAGCCAACATCATAAACCAATAATCGTCTGTTCCATTCCAAGCATTGTCTACTTGTTGTGAACCTGGACCAGAATATTGAAACATAAAAACGGGATATTTTTTAGTTACATCAAAATCTTTTGGTTTGATCATCCAAGTATTTAAAACATGACCTTTCTCTGTTGTGATGGTTGAAAATTCCTTCGGTGCCACGTTGTATTTTGCTAATTTTTCTTCTACAATTTCATTCGATTGAATTTTCTTTACTTCTTTTGAAGTTTTAGAGTCGTTTAATGAATAATAAGGCGCGGCAGTAGCACTAGAATAAGTATTGATAAAATATTGAAAGTTTGGACTAAAAGTAGCGTTGTTTGTTCCGGTTTTAGTTGAAAGTCTTTTTTTAGATTTTCCATTTATTGAAATGGAATATACATCTCTATTTATTGAACCGTTTTCAACTGATTGATAATATACAATTTTGTTTTTCTCATCAAATCCATAATAAGCGGTTACATCCCAATTTCCTTTTGTAACCTGGTTTTTCAACTTTCCGGTTTTGTCATAATAATAAATATGATTGAAACCGTCTTTCTCTGAAGTCCAAATAAAACTATTGTCTTTTAAAAAGGTTAAGTTATCCGTTACATCTACGTATGCTTTGTCTTTTTCGTTTAAAATTATTTTTTTACTTCCAGAATTTCCATCAACAAATACTACATCTAAATTGTCTTGGTGGCGATTGATTACTTGCGCACTTAAAACATTTGAATCATTTGTCCATTTTAATCTTGCTATATAAAAATCTGAGTAATTACTTAAATCAATTTTTTGCGTTTTTGCAGAAGCTACATCATAAATATGTAAAGAAACGTCAGCGTTTTTTTCTCCTGCTTTAGGGTATTTAAAAACCGTTTGTGTTGGATATAAACCTTGATTGTACATATCCATTGAAAATTCTGGAACATTGGTTTCATCAAATCGAATAAAAGCTATTTTTGTTCCGTTTGCATTCCAATCAAAAGCACGAACAAAAGCAAATTCTTCTTCGTATACCCAATCTGTAATTCCGTTAATAATGCTGTTTTTCTTACCATCGGTTGTAACTTGAATTTCTTTGTTTAAAAGTAAATCAAAAATATACAAGTTGTTTTCGAAAACATAAGCAATTTTGTTTCCATCTGAAGAAAACACAGGTTCTTGAATGGCTTTATCAGTAAATTTTGATAATTTTTTAGTAGCAATATCGTATACAAAATAGTTTGCAGTAAATGAACGTCTAAATATCGATTCGGTATTTGTGGCAATTAATATCTTTTTCTCCGCTTGATCAAAAGTGTAACTATCAATTGAAGTTAATGCTGCAAAATCTTTGGTATCAATTAGCGTTGCAACTTTATTTAGAGTCGCATAATCAAACAAATCAATTTGCATAGTTTTAGAATTTCTGTCGAAATTTAGCACCGTATATTGATTGGTGTTTTTCATGGCATTTAATTCGTCCATGCCTTTTGTTCTAAATACGCCGCCCCAAATTTCTTCTAATGTTAATTTTTGTTGTGCAACAACTGACACAGAAGTCGTTAGTAATACTATTACAAAGTATATAAATTTTTTCATTTTTGTTGATTGTAAAAAACGTCCAATTTTAGTGAAAATTTACGACATATTCATAAAAAATATTGAATTTTTTACTTTCTAAGTTTTATTTTTTTCAAAATAACTTTTATTATCTTTGTCATTCAACCCGAAAATAATGGCACAAAATAAATCTAGTTTTTCAAAACTAACTAAAGAAGAAAAAATAAATTGGATAGCAGAAAAACATTTTTCCAATCCAAAAGAAGCAATTGCCGTTTTACAAAGCTACCAAAATTCTGATGCTTCACTTCAAAAACTACATGACGAATTTATTGAAAACACCTTAACAAATTTTTATTTGCCGTTAGGTGTCGCTCCAAATTTTAAAATTAATGGTAAAAACTATACCATTCCTATGGCTATTGAAGAGAGTTCTGTTGTAGCAGCTGCTAGTAAAGCTGCAAAATTCTGGGGTGATCGCGGAGGTTTTAAAACGACTATTTTAGGTACTGAAAAAATTGGACAAGTTCATTTTTTGTACGAAGGTGACAAACAAAAGCTTATTGAATATTTCAATTTTGTAAAGCCTTTTTTATTATCAGAAGCAGAAGGTATTACCAAAAATATGCAAAAGCGTGGTGGCGGAATTTCAGATATCCAATTAATTGATAAAACGGCAGCGTTAGAAAATTACTACCAATTACATGCTACTTTTCAGACAAAAGATAGTATGGGCGCTAATTTTATTAATTCTTGTTTAGAGCAATTTGCGAAAACGTTTAAAAATAAATCAGCTGAATTTGGTATTCATTCCATTCAAATTGTAATGAGTATTTTGAGCAATTTTGTACCAAATTGCGTGGTTCGTGCCGAAGTTTCGTGCCCAGTTTCAGAACTTAATGAAGATGCTAACATTACGTCAAGTGAATTTGCAGAAAAGTTTCTAACCGCTGTAAAAATCGCAGAAGTAGAGCCGTACAGAGCTGTAACACATAATAAAGGCATTATGAACGGAATTGATGCGGTGGTTTTAGCAACAGGTAACGATTTCCGTGCCGTAGAAGCTGGTGTTCATGCATTTGCTAGTAGAAACGGAAGTTACACAAGTTTGTCTCACGCCAAAATAGAAAATGGAATTTTTACGTTTTGGTTGGAAGTGCCTTTGGCATTAGGAACTGTTGGTGGCTTAACCAATTTACATCCATTAGTCAAATTTTCTTTGGAAATGTTAGGCAATCCTTCTGCAACGGAATTAATGGAGATTGTTGCTGTAGCCGGATTGGCTCAAAATTTCGCAGCTTTACGTTCGTTAACTACTTCCGGAATTCAACAAGGGCACATGAAAATGCATTTGAATAATATTTTAAATCAACATCAAGCTACAAAAGAAGAGAAACAATTAGTTTTAGCACATTTTGAAAACCAAACGGTTGCACATAATTTAGTGGTGGATTTTTTAGAAGCATTGAGAAAAAATTAAACATATAAGTCATATAAGTTTTTAAATATATTAGAAATTAAAATGTAAATTAAAGTTCTTATAAGTATTTCGTTTAACGAAATTTATTAAACATAATAATACAAGCCATAAATTAAATAATACAAGCCATGAAAAAAGTATCAAAAAAAGAACTAAAAAATTTAGTTTATCAAGTTAATGGTGCTGCCATTGAAGTTCATAAATCATTAGGTCCAGGATTGTTAGAATCCGTTTATCATCAATGTTTATTAAAAGAATTTGAATTAAGAAACATTAAATATATTTCTGAAAATCCAGTTCCAATTGTATATAAAGGTCATTTTTTAGAAACAAAATTGAGGTGTGATTTTTTAATTGAAGATGTGTTAGTTTTAGAACTAAAGTCGGTTTCAGAAGTTAATTCCATATTTGAAGCACAAATATTAACTTATATGAATTTATTAAAAGTTCCAATTGGTTTATTAATAAATTTTAATGTGAGTAATATTTTTTATGATGGTCAGCAAACTTTTGTAAATGAAATTTATAGATTATTACCAGAATAGATTTTAATTTTAAACATATAAGTCATATAAGTTTAAAATTTAAATAATAAAATCACTTAAATTTACGAAGTAAAAACTTAAACCTACTTTATAATATTTTGATAAACAGAAAAAGCTTATATGACTTATATGGTTAACAAAAACACATTCTACTCTAACGGAAAGCTCCTAATTACTGGAGAATATTTGGTCTTAAATGGTGCCAAAGCATTAGCCTTGCCTACAAAATTTGGTCAATCGTTACAGGTTAATTCAATTCCTAACAAAATAATAATTTGGACTAGTTATGATGCAGATAAAAGCATTTGGTTTGAAACCGAACTCGCATTTAACGATATTATTACAGTTAAAAATTTTGATGACTCACATCCAATAAAAAATACGTTAGTTAAAATTTTGCATCAAGCAAATGTACAAAACCCTAATTTTTTAGCTTCCAATACAGGATATAAAATTGAAACCGAATTAACTTTTCCAAGAAATTGGGGTTTAGGCACTTCTTCTACATTAATAAATAATATTGCACAATGGTTGCAAATTGATGCGTTTGAATTACTTAGGAAAAGTTTTGGAGGTAGTGGTTATGATATAGCTTGTGCTAGTAATAATTTTCCAATTACGTATCAATTAGATGAAAACGAAAAACCTGTTGTAGAGGTTGTTGATTTTTATCCGAAATATAAGGAGAACATCTATTTTGTCTATTTAAATAAAAAGCAAAATAGCCGTCACGCGATTCAAAATTACATGAATAAGCAACAGTTTTTAACCAAAAAAATGGCAACTATTTCTGAAATTACGAATAGAATGCTGTTTTCGCCAAATTTAGAAGATACTATTGATTTATTGGAACATCATGAAGTAATTTTAAGCGATATTTTAGAATTAGAAACCGTAAAAGAACGTTTGTTTTCTGATTTTAAAGGCACAATTAAAAGCTTAGGTGCTTGGGGCGGCGATTTCATTATGGTACTCTCCAAAGAAAATCCAACGCCTTATTTTTATTCAAAAGGGTATGAAACTATTTTGACGTATGAGGAAATGATATTGGTTTAATTTATTTTTTTATTAAAAAAATTATTATTTTTACATATATTAATTCATTAATAAGCATATATAAAATATAGTTTTATGAAAAAGATACTTTTTATTTTATTTGTTTTCGTTTCACTATTTTCATCTTGTACAGAAGAAAATACACCTATTGAAGACACTACTAATGAACCTAATAAAGTTTTACTCCTTAAAGTAGATTATTTAACCAATACCTTTCAGGGCGGAAAAGAAACTACATATGCCGAAAATTCAAATACATTTACTATTTCTCATCAATCTGTTCCAGCTGTTGATTTTGGAAATATTAAGTTGAAATATAACGAAATCAATCAAATTCTTTTTGATGGTGATATTATTTGGATGGGTTTAGGACAAATTCATTATCCACAAAATATGGTTGCTGCCAATCAATTTGAAATCGTGCTAACAGACGATATTATTTTTCCAACTACAAATTTTAATCATATTTTACCAGAGCCAAATCTATCAAATAACTACGATCAGGTATGGATGGCTGTGCAAAACTTGGTAAAAGTAAGACAATACTTGATTTCAAATCCATCAGGAGTGGTACATTTATATCTTTATACACCAAGTGTCGGTATAGGTAATCCTGCAGATTGGAAATGGATTATTTTAATGAAAAATTAGTTTGATTATAAGTCAAATTTCCTAAATCTATATCCCAAAACACTCTCCAATTTTTCACTTGAAACCATTTTTCCAATATTTGTTTCATTTTCATTAAATAATGGTGCAGTCAAATGGAATTGCTTAGCCTTTTCGGTATAGTAGTTTTTCCTTGTCGGATGATTGGGAGCGACTGCGTTAAAAGTTTCATTCCAACAGTTTTGTTTCAGTATTTCGCAAATAATTTCTATGCAGTCTTGTTGATGAATTAAGTTTATTGGGGCATTTGGGTTGGGAATATTTGTTTTACCAGCTAACATATGTATAGGATTTCGATCTTCGCCAATTAAACCACCAAAACGGATTATTGCGGTTTGAAAATTAGAATTATTTCGTAACAAATTTTCAACTTCAACCAATTGTTTTCCGCTTTCTGTATCAGGATGTAAAACGGTATTTTCCGTAACCGTTGGGATAGTAGCAGAGTCAGCATACACGGAAGTAGAACTAATAAAAATTACTTTTTTTGTTGTAGCGTTTTCAATAAATGGAATCAAATTTTCAATTTTAGCTACAAACGTTTTTTCAGAAGTAGCTTCTGTAATTTTCCTTAATCCTGGTGGAATATCAATAATCAGAATGTCAGAATTGTATAAAAATTCAATAACTGAATGACTAATTTTAGTTTCAGAAAGTTCCAATAAAAAAGGATGAATGTTATTAGATTTTAAAAGGTCTAATTTATTTTCAGAAGTGGTAGAGCCTTTTACTTCAAAACCAATTTCAATTAATATTTTAGCTAATGGAAATCCTAGCCAGCCGCAACCTAATATCGATACTTTCATTTTATTTTTTTACTAATACATAACTTTCATTTTCCACAGCCAAATAACCTTGGTCGTACACAAAATAATAAATATTTCCAGTTTTTGTGGTATAAATTGAAGTAATTAAATCAAAATCAAACCCTTTGCTAATTAATTTATTTTTGGTTGTTTTGGTTTTTTCATCTGGATTTAATTCGGTTAAAATTCGATAATTTTTGCGCAATTTATTATTAATGTTACGCATCAAATTGGTTTGATCTTTGTTCATTTTATTGTTGTAGGCGTTTCGGCAACCATCGCTGCAAAACTTTTTGTCTTCTCTTCCTACAATTTTATCTTGACATTCTAAACAAGTTTTATTCATAACATTTTTATTTGAGGTTCAATAAAAGTAATAAAAAAATAGAAATATTGAATGCTTTTAGATATTTTATTTTCCATTCGCAAACGACAACAAACAATTACAATCGATTTTAAATGAATAACAACCGAATAAACTTTTTTTCTTGCCACATCTTTGCACTGTCGAAATGAAACAAAGAGTTCAGTCGATAAACAAATTTTAATTAATATAAACATTTAAATTTTAAACGCCATGAAAAACAGAGTACAATTAATCGGACATGTAGGTCAAGAACCAGAAGTAAAAAACTTAGAATCTGGTAAAGTTGCGAATTTTACTATCGCTACTAATGAAAATTACACCAACGCTAAAGGTGAAAAAGTAGAACAAACCGAATGGCATCGAATATCTGCCTGGGGAAAAACAGCAGAAATCGTAGAAAAATTAATTACTAAAGGGTGTCACGTAGCTTTGGAAGGTAAATTAACACACAGAAGCTATGATGATAAAGAAGGCAACAAACGCTTTATATCAGAAGTGATTGCAAACGAATTGGTTTTATTAAGCAAGTAATCAATTTCAAACTCTATTACAATTTCAAATTTCAACACATAGATTTTTAAGATTATTTCAATTTTTTGAATCTGTGTTCCAAAAAAATCAAATAACACAAACATTAAATATTTATACGCCATGAAATGAGCATTTTCCTTAGGCTAAAACTTAGAGAAATGCAAATTACATATAACATTAAAAACAAATATATACGCCTTATGAAAAATTCAGTACAATTAATCGGAAATGTGGGTCAAGAACCAGAAATCAAAAATCTTGAAGGAGGAAAAAAATTAGCAAACATCAATATCGCTACCAATGAAGTATATTATCGTGAAAACGGTGATAAAGTAGAACAAACGCAATGGCACCGCGTAACGGCTTGGGGAAAAACGGCAGAGATTATTGAAAGATACGTAACCAAAGGAAAAGAAATTGCCATTGAAGGCAAACTAACCCACAGAAGCTACGACGACAAAGAAGGAAACAAACGCTTCATCACAGAAGTAATTGCTAATGAAATTTTGTTAATAGGTAAATAAGTATGTTATGCAAGTTAGTGTGTTTTCTATCCGAATAGATCCTGCATTTTTAGAGCAAGATCAACAAACATTAAATACTTTTTTAGAAACAGTTACATTTAAAAAATCCAGCACACAATTTTTGGAAAGTGAATCTGCACATTGGTCTGTTATTGTTCATTATGAAACTGAAGAGTTAAAGAAACCCATACGATTAGAACGAAAATCATACGAAGATTTACTTCCGATGGACAAACAAGTTTACGGATACTTAAATCAATGGAGAACTGAAAAATCAGAACAACTAAATCAGAAGAAATTTATGATTTGCCACAATTCTGAATTAATTGACTTGGCACTATATAAACCAAGTAATTTGGATGAATTACAACAAATTAAAGGTTTTGGAAAACAAAAAGCAGATAAATTTGGCGAAGATATTTTAGCGATTTTAAATGCTATTTAAACTTTGAGGAATAAGAAGAGTACATATTAGTGCTCTTCTTATTCATTCATTAAACGTTCAAATTCTTCAAAAAATAAACCCAAATGGTATCCGTCTATTAATCCGTGATGCACATAAACTGCCATTGGAATTTTTTTCAACCCGTTTTCATCTGTCATTTTTCCAAATGAAAATTTCGGACAACTATCAGGCATTGAAAAACTTCTAGAATGAGAAATTGAAGTAAAATTTATCCAAGGCAAAGCAGAAAAATGAATGATATTTTCATGGTATTCTCTTGTAAAAAGTCCAGTTGTGTTTTGAACTCTAATTGCTTCGTTAGTAAAATTAGATTCAAAATTATTTAGGTTTTCATCGTATTCAATTTCTGAAAAACCAAATGTTTTATCATCACGTAAAATAGTAGCAGATGCGTTTATTTTATCAAAAAGATACACATTTTCATTTTCAATTCGGTACCTGAAATTTTCAATTTTATTTACAGCAACAATAGTTTTGTGTAAATAATATACAAAAAAACTCACACCTAATTCTTTAGATTTATAGTATGCTTTTGTGCAATCAAATTGGATTGTTGTGCCAAAAAAAGGTTCTTCAAATTTGCTAAAAAATTCAAAGTGCTCTTTTCGGTTCCAAGTATCGATGTCTATTATTTGCTTCATTTTAGTAAGGGTAAGATATCCGTAATATTGGTAACCGATTTGAAATTGTTATGCTCAATTTCAAAATCTATTTTTTCATATTCCCAAGTCGTGTGATACGGAATATGAATGGCGTGTCCGCCCATATTCAAAACGGGTAACACATCTGATTTCAAGGAATTTCCTATCATTATAAAATCTTCGACTTGGCAATCTAATCGGGCTAACATTTTTTGATAATCCAATTCGGTTTTATCGCTCATCACTTCAATATGATGAAAATAAGCACCAATTCCAGAATCGTGAAGTTTACGATGCTGGTCTTTTAAATCGCCTTTTGTAGCCACAACTAATTTATATTTTCCTTTTAGTTGTTCTAAAACTTCAGTAATGTTTGGGAGTAATTCTACTGGTTTTTGCAGTAAATCTTTACCAATAGCTAAAATTTGCTCAATGCCTTTGCCCGAAATTTGATGATTAGTCAATTCCAAAGCGGTTTCAATCATCGATAATGTAAACGCTTTGATACCAAAACCATACAACGGCAAATTGTTGACTTGGTGATTTAAAATTAACCCTAAAATTTCTTGATGCGACGCATAATCTTGAAACAACACACAAAAGCGTTCTTGTGCCTCATCGAAATAAGGTTCGTTGTGCCAAAGGGTGTCGTCAGCATCGAATGCGATTGTTTTTGGGGTCATACTAAGATATCATTGCACCATTAATCACGCCTTCTGAACTAGTGCTGAGAGAAGTCGAAGTATCTGGATTCACGAAAACCAATTTGCCTTCTGGGTTATTGGTTAATAATAACATACCTTCACTTTCCACACCACGTAAAGCTCTTGGAGCTAAGTTGACTAAAACCGTTACACGTTTTCCAATAACTTCTTCTGGCGTAAAATGCTCTGCAATTCCAGAAACGATGGTTCTTACATCAATTCCAGTATCAACTTTTAAGACTAACAATTTGTTGGCTTTTGGCATTTTTTCTGCTTCGATGATGGTTCCAATTCGTAAATCTACTTTGGCAAAATCTTCAAATGTGATGATTTCTTTTTGCGGTTCAGCTTTTGCGTTTTCCACTTGATTGGCGGTTTTAGTTGCTTCTAATTTATCTAATTGTTTTTGGATTTCGGCATCT
>JBIPOM010000258.1:0-2672 GCA_044379175.1 Flavobacterium sp.
CAGATAAAAGAGTTCATGGTGTTTTAAATCGTGGAGACCATGCACAAATTTCAACTTGTGTTTCTGCTGCGATTGATAATGAATTTTCTGGAAATATGATTGATGTTTGTCCTGTTGGCGCTTTAACAGACAAAACCTTCCGTTTTAAAAGTAGAGTATGGTTTAACAAACCTTTTAATGCTCATAGAGAGTGCACTACCTGTTGCGGAAAAACTACAGTTTGGATGTTCGGAAACGAAATTCAAAGAGTTACAGGCAGAAAAGACCAATATGGCGAAGTAGAAGAATTTATTTGTAACACCTGCCGTTTCGATAAAAAAGAAGTATCAGACTGGACTATTGAAGGCCCAAAAGTGTTCAATAAAGATTCTGTAATCAACCAAAACAATTATACACGTACTTTGGAAAAGGTAAATATCAATACAGAGAAAAACATATTATTAGGTCGTGATGAAGATCGTGTAAAAATTAGTATGTCAGGTGTTCCATTAAAAAAAACAAATAACTAATGGATAGCGTATTTATCATAGAAAAGAGTGTGATTATTGTAGCTGTGTTTGCTTTAACCATGCTTATGGCAATGTATTCTACATGGGCAGAACGTAAGGTTGCTGCATTTTTACAAGACCGTGTAGGACCAAATCGTGCAGGTTGGGGTGGTTTATTACAACCGCTTGCCGATGGAGCCAAATTATTTACTAAAGAAGAATTTTTTCCAAACACGCCAAATAGATTTTTATTTATTTTAGGGCCTGCTATAGCCATGAGTACGGCACTAATTACAAGTGCAGTTATTCCATGGGGAGATAAAATTCATGTTTTCGGAAGAGATGTTTTACTTCAAGCTACAGATATCGATGTATCAATTTTGTATGTTTTTGGCGTATTATCAATTGGTGTTTACGGAATTATGATTGGTGCTTGGGCATCAAACAACAAATATTCATTAATGTCAGCCGTTCGTGCTTCTTCGCAAATGATTTCTTATGAAGTGGCGATGGGATTAGCAATGATTTCCATTTTAATGATGTCGGGTTCTTTATCTTTAAAAGATATTACTGTAATGCAAGCCAACGACGGATGGAATATCTTCTATCAACCATTAGCGTTTTTGATTTTCTTAATCTGTTCGTTTGCAGAAACCAACAGAACACCCTTCGATTTAGCAGAATGTGAATCAGAATTAATTGGTGGTTATCATACCGAATATTCTTCTATGAAAATGGGATTCTATTTATTTGCTGAATATGCAAATATGTTTATTTCTTCTACGATTTTAGCCGTCGTTTTCTTAGGAGGTTACCACTTTCCAGGAATGGCATGGGTAAATGAAAATTGGGGAATAAATATTGGTGCATTATTAGGATTTTTAACCTTATTTGCAAAAATATGTTTCTTCATATTTTTCTACATGTGGGTAAGATGGACGATTCCACGTTTCCGATACGATCAATTGATGCATTTGGGTTGGAAAATATTAATACCATTAGCGGTAATTAATATTATTATAACTGGAATTGTGATGGTTTTATTTAATTAGTAAGAAGATGTCAATACAACAAATATCATTATCAGGAAGAAAAATGGAAGTTTCCAATAAGGAAATGACATTTTTAGAACGAATTTACGTTTGGACAATTCTGAAAGGTTTATGGACCACTCTTAAACATTTGTTTAGAAGAAAAGTGACCATAAAATATCCAGAAGAAGTGCGCGAAATGAGTCCAGTTGCTCGTTTACAACATATGCTAATGCGTGACGAAGAGGGAAAAGAAAGATGTACCGCATGCGGATTATGTGCCTTATCTTGTCCTGCAGAAGCCATTACAATGAAAGCTGCTGAAAGAAAAGCAGATGAAAAACATTTATACAGAGAAGAAAAATACGCCGAAATTTATGAAATAAATATGTTGCGTTGTATCTTTTGTGGTTTATGTGAAGAAGCATGTCCGAAAGAAGCTATATACTTAACAAAGTCAAAGAAAATAGTAAATTCAGGTTACGAAAGAGAAGATTTTATCTACGGAAAAGACAAACTAGTGATGCCGTTAGACATGGCAATTAAAAACACACAAACTAACACCGTAAATTAATTATGATAGAAATTGTTTTTTATATATTATCAGCCGTAACATTAGGAACTGCATTTTTAACTGTTTTCAGTAAAAATGCAATTCATAGTGCTATTTATTTAGTAATATGCTTTTTTTCATTAGCAGGACATTACTTACTTTTTAATGCGCAATTTTTAGCTATCGTCCATATTATTGTATATGCAGGAGCTATTATGGTATTACTGTTATTTACCTTAATGCTCATGAATTTAGATAAAGAAGACGAGACATCAAAGCCACTATATGCAAAACTTGCAGCCGTTTTTTCAGCTGGAATTTTAGGATTGGTTTTAATTGCAGCGCTTCGTAAAGCACAACCAGAAAATATAGAATATGTAAATTCAGGTGTAGATTATCAATCAATTAAAGTTTTAGGTAATGTATTATTAAACGAATATCAAGTTCCATTCGAATTTGCATCTGTTTTATTAATTGTATCTATGATTGGTGCCGTTTTAATTTCTAAAAAAGAAGAAAAAATTTAATTATGAACATATTAGAACACGTTGGTATTGGAAACTACATTACACTTTCAGCATTGCTGTTTTGTATTGGTGC
>JBIPOM010000079.1:0-10171 GCA_044379175.1 Flavobacterium sp.
TCAGAAATGTCTGTATGTTTGTTTAAAGACCATAATTTCAAACTAGGTTGCGATTTGTCTGGACATATTGCTTTAATGCTTTTTCTGGCTGTTTTTTCATTTTCAACAATATAATGGTCTAAAAGCACTATACATCTTTTGATGGTTTCTGGTAAAACATCATTAGGATTTATTGTAACTTCACCTGGATTTGATAAAGTACAAGGAATTAAATATAATTTACCAAATGTTTTGTTTGTGTTCATTTTTTATGAATTAGTAGACCGAAAATGATGTGTTATACTTATTTTGAATGAATTTTATTTGCAATTTTTGTACATACTTCATCTAACAAATGAAAAACGTTTTCAAATTCATCTATACCACCATAATAAGGATCCGGAACTTCTAAATTACTGGAAAGACCTAATTCGTTTAAAATTACCTTTACTTTATTTTTGGACGCCTGATTGGGCGCTATAGCGATTACATTTTCGTAATTGGAATTATCCATAACATAAATATAATCAAAACTTTCAAAATCAGATTTTGAAAGTTGACGGCATTTTTGTTGTCTAATATTAATTCCGAATTTCTCTGCAGTCAATATGGAACGCATATCTGGTGGACTCCCAATATGAAAGTTCGCTGTTCCTGCACTATCAACAATAAATTCATTTCGAGGAAGTTTTGATTGTAAAATACCTTCTGCTAATGGCGAGCGGCAAATATTGCCCAAACAAACCATTAAAACTTTTGTGGGCATTTTAAATACTCAGCTTTTTGTTAATGTCTTCCACAAACTTTTTAAATTGTTTGTCGGTAGCAACTAAATTGTCAACTGTTTTTACCGCATGTAATACAGTAGCATGGTCTCTATCTCCAATTTGAGAACCAATATTAGCTAAAGATGATTTTGTGAATTTTTTGGAAAAATACATGGCTAATTGGCGGGCTTGAACAATATGACGCTTTCTGGTTTTAGATTTTAAGGTTTCCGTGTCTAATTGGAAATAATCTGAAACCACTTTTTGAATGTAGTCAATAGAAATTTCTCGTTTGATATTTTTAACAAACTTCTCTACAACTTGCTTGGCTAATTCTATATTAATTTCACGTTTGTTGAATGAAGATTGTGCTATCAATGAAATAATAGCGCCTTCTAATTCTCTTACATTTGATTTTATATGTTTTGCAACGTACTCCAAAATTTCATCTGGCATTTCAACACCATCTCTGTATAAGATGTTTCTTAAAATAGAAATTCGTGTTTCGTAATCAGGTTGGTGCAATTCAGCAGACAATCCCCATTTGAAACGGGATAGTAGGCGTTGTTCGATATCTTGCATATCTACTGGCGCTTTGTCTGAAGTTAAAATAACTTGCTTTCCGTTTTGGTGTAAATAATTGAAAATATGGAAAAACACATCTTGTGTTCCTGCTTTTCCGGATAAAAACTGTACATCATCAATAATTAACACGTCAATAAGTTGGTAGAAGTGAATAAAATCATTTCTGGTATTTTTCTTAACAGACTCAATATATTGCTGAGTGAAAATTTCAGCGGAAATGTATAGCACTGTTTTTTCAGGGAATTTATCTTTAATTTCAACACCAATTGCGTGTGCTAAATGTGTTTTACCTAATCCAACACCACCAAAAATCAATAATGGATTAAATGAAGTGCCACCTGGTTTATTTGCAACAGCCATTCCGGCGCTTCTTGATAATCGGTTGGAATCACCTTCTAAAAAATTATCAAAACTATAATTGGCATTTAATTGAGATTCTATTTTTACATTTCTAATACCTGGAATAATAAACGGATTTTTCAACTCCGGATTTTTATTAACAATAGGCACATCTATTTCTTGTGTTTTAACAGAACTTCTATATGTACTAGGAATTTGCTCTGTAAATGGAAGTTTATTACCAGAAGTGTTTTCCATTTTGATTTTATATACTAGCTTTGCTTGGTTTCCAAGTTCTCTTGTTAAAGCTGTTTTTAAAATTATTACATAATGCTCTTCAAGCCACTCGTAAAAAAATTTACTAGGAACTTGAATGTGTAAAGCGTTGTCTTCTGATAGGCTAATTGCTACAATAGGTTCAAACCATGTTTTATAGGCTTGATCATGAATGTTGTCCTTTATAAAGGACAAGCAATTATTCCAAACAGATTTTGCTGCTTTAGTCATCATTTAGTTGTAATTTTAAATTTTTTTTAATCTATTATAAGAAAATAAAAGAGTACATCTTTAATTTAGTGTAGATTTTTATTGGGAGAGCAAATGTGTGAATAATTTTATTTAAAAAAAAATGATTATCTATTGTAATTTAAAAAATAATGTCGTATGAAATTTATTTTTTTATTTACTTCATATTTATCGTGTAATTTTTAAGACTTAAATATATAAAATAATAATGAAAGAATACGAATTTACAGTACGAGTTAGATATGCAGAAACCGATCAAATGGGTGTTGTATATCATGGTAATTATGCTCAATATTTCGAAATGGGTAGGGTAGAGTGGCTTAGGAACTTAGGTGTTTCCTATAAGTGGATGGAAGAAAATGGGGTTATGTTACCTGTGGTTTCTTTGGAAATAAATTTTAAAAAACCAGCTCGTTATGATGATTTATTACGTGTTAAAACCATATTGAAAAGTCAAACTACTGTTAAAATAGAATTTGACTACGAAATTTATAATGTATTAAATCAATTGTTAACAACTGGGTATTCCATGCTTGTTTTCGTAGATATGAAAACTGGTAGACCTATTTTGCCTCCAAAATATGTTTCTGACAAAATTAATGAAATAATATAATGGATTTAACAGAATTTAATCGACTTTTTGATAAAGAAAACTACAAAAGACATCCCTGGGAAATTTCTAGAAAAAAGGTGCTTTTTAAATTATTGTCCGATTCAGAAATTAAATTTCCAATAAAACGAATTGTCGATATTGGTGGTGGTGATGCTTATATAATTAATGAAATTTTCAAGCACAAATTGGCTGATGAATATTTTACTATTGATACTGCATATTCTCCCGAAATCATAATGCAATTGAAGTTGAATTATGGAGAAAATGAAATTCACTACGTACAAAGTCTTACTGATTATTTCAATATATATCCTATCGAAGAAAACGTACTTTTCTTATGTATGGATGTTTTGGAACATTTAGAAAATGAAGATGAAATTTTACAACATCTATCTCATAAAAACAATTATTTCTTATTTGCAGTACCTGCTTTTCAATCTGTTTTTTCTAATCACGATGTTTTACTCGGACATTTTAGAAGATATAATTTAAAACAATTAGAACGGGTATTGTCTCAAAATCAATTTCAAATTTTAGATAAAGGTTATTATTTTTCCTCTTTATTATGGGTTAGATGGTTAGAACGATTTTTTAATAAAAATAAAAAAGCGTCGATTGATAATTGGACAGGAAACATTTTGAAAACAAAAATAATTACGACCATATTGCAGATCGATTTTAGTTTTACACAATTATTAAAAAGCGTTGGATTTAAAATACATGGTTTGTCTTGTTATTGTATTTGTAAAAAATAAAGGTTACATTTCCTCAATATCAATTTCAAATAATGATGTAAAAATAGCAACTATTTCTTCGGTATATTTTTTCCTTGTTGCTATTTCAATTTCGCAATTTAATTCCATCTTTTGATGAACTATTTGTAGATTTTTTTCTTTAATTATACGCATGACTTTATTCATGTTTTTGTAATCGAACGTAATTTTAAAATATTTGTCAATTGTTTTTTCGATAATATTTGCTTCTTTTAAAGTCAATTGAGCAGTTGTTTTATACGCTGAAATTAAACCACCAACGCCTAATTTTACACCACCAAAATAACGAACAACTACGACTAAAACATTCGTAACTTCAAATGATTGTATTTGACCATAAATAGGCATTCCAGCTGAATTACTTGGTTCGCCATCATCGTTAACTCTAAATTTTATTGCCTCTGTACCCAATTGGTAGGCATAGCACCAATGACGTGCTGAAAAATGTTCGGCTTTTAAATTTTCTAGTTGCGTTTTTACATCAATTTCTGAAGTTACTGGGAAAGCAAAACCAAAAAACTTACTATTTTTTTCTTTAAATAAAATGTTTTCAACTGAAATTTCAATGGTTTTATATGTATCTTTAATTTGGAGATCTTGCAATTTTATATTATTTTCTTATCAAATAAATTGGTTACATCTTCTTGTCCTACAAGTATTTGCCAAGTACTTATTCCTAAAGCTTTAGCAGCTTCAATATGCTCTGCAGTATCGTCCACAAAAAGCGTTTTTTTTGGATTTAAATTATTTTGCTTTAGAATTAAATTAAAAACAGCTGCGTCTGGTTTTCGCTCTTTAATTTCGTATGAAAAATAAATTTTATTAAACTGGGCATAAAATTCTCTTGCAAAAGTTAATCCTACACGATGTTCAAATTTATCAATATGTGTTGGATTCGTATTGCTTAATAAAAATAGTTTGTATTTGTTTTGTAATTTTTCTAAAAACTCCAAGCGTTCCAATGGAAAATCCCCAATTATAGCATTCCAAGCTTCTCTAATTTCTTCGAGCGTTACATTTGGTAGGTGTTTTTGAATGGTTTCCATAAATAGCAATTCATCTATTTTGCCCGTTTCAAATAAAATAGCTGCTGCTTTTAAATCGTCTGCCCAAACCTTCAAACCTAATTTTTTGAACGCATCAGCACTTGATTTATGGTTCAAATTTAAAAATACATCTCCTAAATCAAAAATAATAGCTTCAATCATAATTTATGTATGTTTTTAGTTGGTTATTTTTAATTTTTATAGTTTTTTTAGGAATAAAATTAAAATCAGGACGTTTTACGCCTTCATAAATTTTAGTCTCAGCTATAAAAACCCTAGCTTCATCCCATAAATGGTTATTTATAAATTGTTGCAAGGTAAATGTACCGCCTTCGATAATAACAGATTGTATGCTTTTTTCAAATAAATGAGTTAAGATATTAGAAATCAAATGAGTATCAAACTGTGTATATTCATAAGCGATATTTATCGAATGTACACAATTTTCTTGTTCTGTAAAAATTATTGTCGGATTTTTTTTATTTTTTACATTAAATCCATCTGGAATTGTATTTAATTTATCAATAATAATACGAGTTGGATGCTGTCCAAACCAATCTCTAGCATCTAAACTTGGATTGTCATTTAAAACAGTTGTTGTTCCAACTAAAATGGCTTGTTCTTCCGTCCTATATTTGTGCACCAATTGTCTTGAATAGTCGTTTGAGATAGTAAAAGAGGTTTTGGACTTAGGTAAAAAAGGCGCAATAAATCCATCTGTTGTTTCTGCCCATTTTAGTATAATATAAGGCCGCTTTTTATTGTGAAATGTAAAAAAGCGCTTATTCATACTCAAACATGCTGCCTCTAAAACATTTAGTATAACTTCGCAGCCACCTTGTTTTAGTTTTTCAACACCTTTTCCCGCTACTTCTGAAAAACTATCGATACAACCAATTACTACTTTCGGAATTTTATGTTCAATAATCAAATTAGCACACGGTGGTGTTTTCCCAAAATGACTACACGGTTCTAAACTCACATAAATGGTGCTTTTGGAGAGTAATTCTTTGTTTTTTACAGAATTAATTGCATGAACTTCAGCATGTGGTTCACCAGCTTTTTTGTGCCAACCTTCACCAATTATTTTTCCATTGTATACAATCACGCTTCCAACTAACGGATTAGGATATGTGGTGCCTAAACCATTTTTAGCCAATTGCAAACAGCGTTTCATGTATATTTCATGCTCAATCATCTTACAAATTTACTACTTTTACATTTTATATTTGCAAATGAATTATATAATAAGAGAAATTGAACCTAAAGACAATCTAACAATCGCTTCTGTGATTCGTAATGTCTTTGAAGAATTAGACGCTCCAAAAGTAGGGACTGCTTATGCTGATCCGCATTTAAATACTTTATTTGAAGTGTATCAAGATGATAACGTAATTTATTTTGTAATAGAAAAAGACAAAATTATTTTAGGAGGTTGTGGTATAGGAAAATTAATTGATGCCGAAATTAAAATATGTGAATTACAAAAAATGTATTTAGCAAAAGAAGCAAGAGGAAAGGGTATTGCTAAAGAATTAATGCATAAATGTTTAACATTTGCTAAACAAGTGGGTTACGATAAATGCTATATTGAAACCTTACCATTTATGAAAGACGCGCAAAAATTATATCTAAAATCAGGCTTTACTTATATAGATGGGCCTATGGGTTCCACGGGTCATACTACTTGTGATGTGTTTATGATTAAAGATTTGTGATTTTTAGCCACCGATTTCACTAATTTGAACAGTTGAAAATCCTTTTAATCCTATAATCAGTGGCAAAACATTTTAACAAAATTTCATATGAATATTATAAATTTAAAAACATATTTTTTTACTGAATTGCAGACCATTCAGGAAGATTCAGAAATAGAAAGTTTCTTTTTTATTTTAACGGAATTTCTTCACAATTTTAAAAGAATTGATGTTGCTCTACATCCTAATTTTGAAGTTTCTGAGTCAGATTTAGAAAAATGGAAAACCATAATTTCAGAACTTAAAACCGAAAAACCAATTCAATATATCACTGGTGAAGCCTGGTTTTATGGTCTTCGATTTGAAGTAAATGAAAATACATTAATTCCACGTCCAGAAACAGAAGAATTAGTAGAATGGATAGTTGAGGGGTTAAAGGTAAAAGGTAAAGGGCAAAGGGTTTTAGATATTGGTACTGGTTCGGGTTGTATTCCGATTGCTTTGAAAAAAGAAATTCCTAATGCTGCCGTTTTTGCGATTGATATTTCAGAAAAAGCGTTGGAAATGGCTCGTAAAAATGCTTTAGATAATCAAGTGCAGGTGAATTTTATTCATCAAGATATTTTACAATCTTCAAATCTTCTAATCTCCAAATCTTCTAATTTACTTTTCGATGTTATTGTTTCCAATCCGCCATATGTTCGTAATTTAGAAAAACATGAAATAAAAAGGAATGTGTTAGATTACGAACCGCATTTAGCTCTATTCGTAGATGATTCTGACGCGTTATTGTTTTATAGAAAAATAGCTCAATTGGCATTGAAAAGTTTAGCGAAAAACGGAAAATTGTTTTTTGAAATCAATCAATATTTAGGAAAAGAAACGGTTGAATTAGTAGAACTATTAGGTTTCAAAAACATCGAACTTCGTAAAGATTTTATGGGTAATGACAGAATGATTTGTTGTGGTTTATAATTTCAACATTCAACATTGAAAATTCGTTGTTCAATATTATAATCCATCACGTTTGATAGAATATTCGATGTATTTTTCACCAAATTCTAATTCTAAAGTAATTCTCAGTAAGGCAGAAAACGAAAACCAAAATTTATTTTTAATCCTTTCATTTACGTAATCTTCCCCAAATTCCTCAATATAATATTTGATATGAAAAATCATCTAATTCTTCAGCGTCAATTATCAAAAGATTTTCTCTGTGTTTAACAATTAAATCTAATAAAGAAATTTTATTGTCAATTCCAAAATCTAATAATTCTTCTAAATAATCAGTTTCGAAACAATCATTTTGTTCAGGTAACGTTTGTAATAAAACGGAATAAATATCGTTTTGATTTAATTTTTCCAAAATTTAAATATTTTTAATGATGAATAACGAACTCTGAACAACGAATTTTGAAGTTTATTTACTCATAACGCAACGCTTCAACAGGATCTAACTTAGAAGCTTTAATTGCTGGATATAATCCAGAAATAATAGTTACAATAAATGTAGTGACAAAAGCTGCAATTATTGCCGCCCAGGGTATTACAAACTCAAAACCGGCTACGGAAGCAATTAAAGTACCGAGTAACAATCCTAAAATTATTCCAATTATTCCGCCAATCTGACTAATGATAAAGGTTTCTGTAAAAAATTGCCAAGCAATGGTAATACTTTTTGCGCCAAGTGCCTTTCTTATCCCGATTTCACGTGTTCTTTCTGATACAGAAACCAACATTATATTCATAAGAGCAATTGTAGATCCAAAAATGGTAATGGCCCCAATTGCTACAGCAGCAATATTAATTACTGCGATATTTTCACCTAATTTCTGAATTAAATCGTCGCTGCGTTTGATACCGAAATTTTCTTTCTCAACCGGATTTAATTTTCTAACACGACGCATAGTCAAAGTCGCATTATCAACAGATTCATCTAATAATTGCTTGTTATTTATTTTTATGGCTATGTCATAATTAATATTGGGTTGCGAAAAAATAGAACGACCAATTTGTATGGGAATAATAACTCGTAAATCCTGATTGTTTCCAAAAGTGGCTCCTTTTTCTTTTAACAATCCAATCACTTTAAATTTAGCTCCTCTTAGAGAAATAGTTTTATCAATAGGGTTCACGCCTTCAAATAAGCCATCTTTGAAATTTGCACCAACAATACATACATAATTATTGTTGTCTACATCAAAAGAATTAAAATTTCTTCCTGATCCTAACTCAAAGCCATTATTTGGAATAAAATTCTCATCTGCTCCTAAAACAGTAATTTCGGGATCCGTTTTTTTATTGTCAAATTTTACTTCTGCATTTGCAGATGCGGTAAATGAAAGTGAAGTAGCTGTTAATGGAAAGTCAAATTTATCTTTAAAACCTTTTGCTTGAGGATAACTTATGATTGGATTTATTTTTTGAGCTCCATCATTTCTGTTAATTTGTTCCGAAAAATCATACTGACTTATAGAAAAAGTATTGGCACCCATGGAGGCGAAATTCCCAAATAAATTGTTTTCTAAAGCTTTGGTTAAGGTTAAAATTCCTACCAAAAAAGTAATCCCAATAACAATAATAAAAACTGTTAAAAAGGTTCGTAATGCTTGACTTCTAATAGAATCAATAGCAATTTTTGTATTTTCTTTAAATAATCCAATCATATCTATTTGACAACATTTTGTTTTAAATGTTACATGTTTTTTGAAAAGAATATTGTTTAGAAAATAGAAAATAGAATATAGAGTATAGAGTATATAGTAAAGAATATAGATTTTGACTTTTTTGGAACACCGATTTGATAAATTATTAAAATTTCTTACATCTGTGTTGTCAATATTCTTGATTATATACTTCACATTGATTAACCCATTGATTTTTGCCATTGATTTTTGCGAATCCATTTAAAAGTAAGATATTTGCACCATATTACATATTCATCATACAATTTTTCAATATACATTCAAAAAAATGGCATCAAAACCAAGTATTCCCAAAGGAACTCGCGATTTTTCATCTACAGAAGTAGCTAAACGGAATTATATATTTTCTATTATTAAATCTAATTTTGAACAGTTTGGTTTTCAGCCTATTGAAACCCCTTCTTTTGAAAATTCGGATACTTTAATGGGAAAATATGGAGAAGAAGGCGACAGACTGATTTTTAAAATATTGAATTCAGGTGAATATTTAGATAAAGTTTCGGAAGAAGATTTATCTGTAAAAAACACTAAAAAAATTACTGGACAAATCTCAGAAAAAGCCTTGCGTTACGACTTAACTGTGCCATTCGCTCGTTATGTAGTTCAACACCAAAACGAATTAGAATTTCCGTTTAAGCGATATCAAATTCAATCCGTTTGGCGTGCTGATAGACCACAAAAAGGTCGTTTTAGAGAATTTTTTCAATGCGATGCCGATGTAGTGGGCAGCAATTCACTTTGGCAAGAAGTGGAATTTGTACAATTGTACGATACCATTTTTACTGCTTTAGGTTTAAAAGGTGTAAATATAAAAATCAACAATCGTAAAATATTATCTGGGATTGCTGACGTAATTGGTGCTTCGGATAAATTAATTGATTTTACGGTTGCTTTAGATAAATTAGATAAAATTGGAGAAGACGGTGTAAAAAAAGAAATGCTTGAAAAAGGTATTTCTGATGCTGCCATAGAAAAAGTACAACCGCTTTTCAATTTTACAGGAACCATTCCAGAAAAAATAGAAAAATTAGCCACGCTTTTAGCTTCTTCGAATGAAGGTTTAAAAGGTGTTGAAGAATTGAAATTCATCTGTAATGCTATTAACGAATTAGGTTTAAAATCGGCAAATTTAGACGTCGATG
>JBIPOM010000233.1:0-2651 GCA_044379175.1 Flavobacterium sp.
AAATTCAAATCCTGCTACCATCATGACAGACCCAACTATGGCTGATCATGTGTATTTAAAGCCATTAACTACTAAATCAATAATTGAAATTTTAAAAGCACATCCACAAATTGATGCAGTCTTACCAACTATGGGTGGACAAACCGCTTTGAATTTATGTATTGAAGCTGATGAAAAAGGAATTTGGAAAGATTTTGGAATTAGATTAATTGGTGTTGATATTAATGCAATCAATATCACGGAAGATAGAGAGCAATTTAAGAATTTATTAAATAAAATTGGAATTCCTCAAGCGCCAGCTAAAACAGCAAATTCTTTCTTAAAAGGAAAAGAAATTGAGCAAGAATTTGGTTTTCCATTAGTAATACGTCCTTCGTTTACTTTAGGAGGTACTGGTGCGGCTATTATTTATAAAAAAGAAGATTTTGATGCTGCTTTAACATATGGTTTAGAAGCCTCTCCAATACATGAAGTTTTAATTGATAAAGCTTTAATGGGTTGGAAAGAATATGAATTAGAATTATTACGTGATAGTAATGATAATGTGGTAATTATTTGTACAATAGAAAATATGGATCCAATGGGTATTCATACTGGTGACTCTATTACAGTGGCTCCTGCGATGACATTGTCAGACACTACATTTCAACGTATGCGTGATATGGCCATTTTGATGATGCGATCGATTGGTAATTTTGCAGGTGGATGTAATGTGCAATTTGCTGTTTCGCCTGATGAAAAAGAAGATATTGTAGCGATTGAAATCAATCCTCGCGTATCTCGTTCTTCTGCATTGGCTTCAAAGGCTACTGGATATCCTATTGCGAAAATCGCATCGAAATTAGCATTAGGTTATAATTTAGATGAATTGCAAAATCAAATTACAAAATCTACTTCTGCTTTATTTGAACCTACATTAGATTATGTGATTGTAAAAATACCTCGTTGGAATTTTGATAAGTTTGAGGGATCTGATAGAACGTTAGGTTTACAAATGAAATCGGTTGGTGAAGTAATGGGGATTGGCCGTTCTTTTCAAGAAGCGCTTCACAAAGCAACTCAATCACTTGAAATTAAGCGAAATGGTTTAGGAGCAGACGGAAAAGGGTATAACAATTATGAACAAGTTATTGAAAAACTGACATATGCAAGTTGGGATAGAGTTTTTGTGATTTATGATGCTATCGCGATGGGAATTCCATTGAGTAGAATACATGAAATCACAAAAATAGATTTGTGGTTTTTGAAGCAATATGAAGAATTATTTCATTTAGAAAAAGAAATTTCAAAATATAATGTAGCTACTTTACCTAAAGAATTATTATTAGAAGCCAAGCAAAAAGGATATGGTGACAGACAGATTGCTCACATGATGGGATGTTTGGAGAGTCAAGTTCATAAATTACGTGGCGAAATGAATATTCAACGCGTTTATAAATTAGTGGATACTTGTGCCGCAGAATTTAAAGCACAAACGCCTTATTATTATTCTACTTTTGAGGCCGAAATTGAAAAAGCAGATGGTACGAGATACGTTCACAATGAAAGTATTGTAACAGATAAGAAAAAAGTAGTTGTGTTAGGTTCTGGTCCAAATCGAATTGGGCAAGGTATTGAGTTTGATTATTCTTGTGTTCATGGTGTTTTGGCAGCTAAAGAATGTGGTTACGAAACGATAATGATTAACTGTAATCCAGAAACCGTTTCTACAGATTTTGATACAGCAGATAAATTGTATTTTGAACCTGTTTTTTGGGAACACATATACGATATTATTCAACATGAAAAACCAGAAGGTGTCATCGTGCAATTAGGAGGTCAAACCGCTTTAAAATTAGCTGAAAAATTATCGAAATACGGAATTAAAATCTTAGGAACTTCATTTGATGCACTTGATTTAGCCGAAGATAGAGGAAGGTTTTCTGATTTATTAACAGAATTAAAAATACCATTTCCACAATTTGGAATAGCAGAAAGTGCTGAAGAAGCTTCAAAATTAGCAGATACGTTAGATTTTCCTTTATTAGTTCGTCCTTCTTATGTATTAGGAGGTCAAGGAATGAAAATTGTAATTAATAAACAAGAATTGGAAGAGCATGTGATTGATTTATTAAAATCGATTCCAGGAAATAAACTTTTATTAGACCATTATTTAGATGGCGCTATTGAAGCGGAAGCCGATGCTATTTGTGATGCTGATGGCAACGTTTATATAATTGGAATTATGGAGCATATTGAGCCATGTGGTGTCCATTCTGGTGATAGTAATGCTACTTTACCTCCTTTTAACTTGGGTGAGTTTGTAATGCAACAAATAAAAGATCATACTCAGAAAATTGCAGTAGCTTTAAAAACCGTTGGATTGATAAATATTCAATTTGCGATAAAAGACGATATTGTTTATATTATTGAAGCCAATCCTAGAGCGTCTCGTACCGTGCCTTTTATTGCAAAAGCGTATGGAGAACCGTATGTGAATTACGCTACAAAAGTAATGTTAGGAGAAAATAAAGTAACCGATTTTACGTTTAATCCGCAATTAAAAGGATATGCGATAAAACAACCGGTTTTTTCTTTTAGTAAATTTCCAAATGTAAACAAAGCCTTAGGACCTGAAATGAAATCAACGGGTGAAAGTATTTTATTTATTG
>JBIPOM010000267.1:0-2631 GCA_044379175.1 Flavobacterium sp.
TAGTATTCTAGGTCACTTTTCAATTGGTATAGTTTCTGGAAATTCGCTAAACTGGAGAATTCAACACAACATTATTCACCATACATTCACGAATGTTCACGGACACGACGAAGATATTGATTCAATCGGACTACTTCGCTTTGAACCACATCAACCAAAAAAGAATATACACAAATTTCAGTTTTTGTATGCTTGGTTTTTCTATGGTTTAATGACATTGATGTGGAGTACAGTTAAAGATTTCAATCAAGCAATTCGATATAATAAAGCTGGTTATTTTAAATTATCAAACACTACGTTTGGAAGAGAATTAACAATCATCATTATTTCTAAGATATTGTATTATGGTTATATGTTAATACCGTTATTTATTATCCCTGAAATGACATTTTTAAACTGGTTGTTCGGTTATGTCTTAATGCATTATGTTGCCGGTTTGACATTAGCGATGGTTTTTCAACTTGCACATGTTACAGACAAAAATGAGTTTCCTGTATTGACCGATGGCGAGCTTGAAAACAATTTCATGGAACATCAAATGCGCACAACGATGGATTTCGCTACAAAAAGCTGGTTCATAACGTATTTCGTAGGTGGATTAAATTTTCAAGTTGAACATCATTTATTCCCAGCAATTTCCCATGTGCATTATCCTCAATTGTCTAAAATTGTTGCGGATACTGCAAAAGAATACAATATACCATATCATTCTGAAAAAACATTTTTTGGAGCATTATATCTACATACAAAAATGCTTTATAAACTAGGCAGAGAATAATTATTGCTCGAGCAAAACAGAAAATCTTCTACCGATGGGTAAAGAAACAGAATTAGACAGTGTTAGCACTGTCTTTTTTATTTCTGCTATTTCCGCGCGTTGAACAATAAAAGATTTATGAATTCGTGTGAAAGATGACGAAGGTAATAATGAACTGATATACTTCATGGTTTGTGTTACCAAGATGGGTTTATCATGTTTAAAATAAATTCTTATATAATTTCCAACAGCCTCTATATATAAGATATCATCAATTTTAATTTGTTTCACGATACCTTCCAATTTCAATTCAATTTCAACTGGTTCTTTTGTCTCGATAATTTTTGGACCTAATAAGGATTGAACTTTGTTTAAGGCTTTTAAAAATCGGGGATATGAAATAGGTTTTAACATATAATCTACGACATCGCTTTGATAGGCTTCAAACCCAAAATTGGAATACGCTGTTGTTAAGATAACAATAGTTGGATAAGGTAAACACTGAAGTAATTCTAAGCCCGTCAAACGCGGCATTTCAATATCAAGAAATACAACATCAACCTTATTTTTAGTTAGGAAATCCAACGCTTCCTTACCATCAAAACAATCACCAACTATTTCTAAAACTTCAGATTTTTTTATGTGAGAATGTAGTACTTTGTGTGCTGGTGCCTCGTCATCTACAATTAAACACTTGTATTTCATTATTAACTTATATTAAAACGCTATTTTCAAATCCACAGTATATAATTCGTCTGTTTCTACAATTACCAAATTATGACGCTTTTTATACATTAGTTCAAGACGCTTTTTTGTATTAGAAATACCCGTATTCGTTCCTGAAAATTTTCTTCGATCACTGCTGAAATTATTTTTTATTCCAAACGTTAAATTTTTCCGGTCTGAAGCTATTTTCAATTGTATGAATGGAATTTCCGTCTGGGAACTGTATTTGATAGCATTTTCAATAAAGGGCATAAACAACATTGGAGACAACAAAACATTCGATGAAAATATGTCAGTTTTAAATTCAATCTTTAATTTAGGAATCCTATTCTGCTCATAATTCAAAATTTTCTGAATGAACTGAATCTCTTCGTCTAACGTAACATTTTCTTTCTTTGATGATTCTATTTGATATCTTAATAAGTCTGATAATTCCAAAATTTTATCAGGAGTTTCATTTGGTTCAGTTAATGCTGTGCCGTACAAATTATTCATTGCGTTAAATAAAAAATGTGGATTAAGTTGAGCCTTGAGGTATCTAATTTCTTCATCTCTTCCTATAATCTCATTTTGAAATAACAAATTTCTTTCGAGAATATTCTTGTGCGCATAATAGAAACCCAAACCAACTACATAAATTAAAAAAATCGAAATACACATCGTCACGATGTCCGCATTTTGAACAAACTTAAATGGGGTAAAATAATTGATCAAGAAATAACTTATAAAAAGTCCTATTATCCCAAATATATATTTGATATTATTCTTACTAAAAAACTTTTGATAGAAGTATACATTATGCAAATATACTTGAAGATGAGCGATTAAAAATACTATACCCCACTTAAAAGTTATTTGAAAAAACTGCTGTTTGTCGTAAATTAAATACGTTTTATCAATTAATAGGGTAATCAATCCTAGGATACAAAATCCAAAGAATAAACTAACATTTCTGACCCAAAAATTGAAATATGAAAACCTCATAGGCAAAGGTACATCATATTTAATTAAAGAATACACATTAGTTTATGACATTAAACGATTTCACAAAAGAAAGCTAGAAGATAACTAATTATGATTTAGGATAGCGCGTTTGGTTTAGATGGTTAAAATTGGGGATAATAAGAAACAAAAAGCCCTTACCAGAA
>JBIPOM010000234.1:0-2628 GCA_044379175.1 Flavobacterium sp.
ATTGGATGGAGAAGTTTTCGGAAATCCAGATGCTGAAGTATATAAATTAGCTAAAATAGAGGAAGGAACAGAAGGTTCGCTAACTTTTTTAGCTAACACTAAGTATTCCAATTATTTATATAGCACAAACGCAACTATAGTTATTGTAAATAAATCGTATGAACTTGAAAATGAAGTAAAAGCCACATTGATTAAAGTGGATGATGCGTACAGTTCTTTTTCAAAATTATTAGAATATTACAATCAAATCAAACTAATGAAATCGGGTATCGAGCAACCTTCGGTAATATCGGAAGGCGTAACCTATGGTGACGATTTATATTTAGGTAGTTTTTGCTACATTGGTAAAAACGTACGAATTGGAAATAATGTAAAAATATATCCAAATAGTTTTATTGGCGATAACGTAACTATTGGCGATAACTGTGTCTTTTTTGCAGGAGTGAGGGTATATTCTGAAACCGAAATAGGCAATCACGTAACCATTCATTCCGGATCTATTATTGGTTCAGATGGTTTTGGTTTTGCACCACAAGAAGACGGTTCGTATTCTAAAATTCCACAAATTGGAAATGTTGTAATTGAAGATTATGTAGAAATCGGGTCTTGTTCTACAGTAGATAGAGCTACATTAGGTACTACATATATCCGAAAAGGAGCGAAGTTAGACAACCAAATTCAAGTGGCACATAATGTAGAAATAGGTGAAAATACTGTAATTGCAGCTCAAACTGGTATTGCAGGTTCTACAAAAATTGGTAAGAACTGTATGATTGGCGGACAAGTAGGAATTGCAGGACATATTACAATAGGCGATAGGGTAAAAATTCAAGCCCAATCAGGTATCGGAAAAAGTTTAAAAGACGGAGAAGTAGTACAAGGTAGCCCAGCATTTAATTATGGCGATTTTGCTAAGTCATTCGTACACTTTAGAAATTTACCAAAAATCGTTAATGAAATTGATGAATTAAAAAAGAATAATAAATAATATCATGTTAAAACAAACAACTCTAAAAAGCGAAATTTCTTTAAAAGGTGTCGGACTTCATACGGGTCAGGAAGTTACAATTACTTTCAAACCCGCACCAATTAATAATGGTTTTACATTTGTACGTGTCGATTTAGAAGGAAGTCCAATAATTGAAGCTGATGCCAATTATGTAGTAAACACGCAACGTGGAACTAATTTAGAGAAACTAGGAGTAATGATTCAAACTCCTGAACATGTTTTGGCAGCTTTAGTAGGTTGTGATTTAGATAATGTGATAATAGAATTAAATTCTTCCGAATTGCCAATAATGGATGGTTCTTCCAAATATTTTGTAGAGGCATTAGAAAAAGTAGGTTGTGAAGAACAAGAGGCTGAAAGAAAAATATATGTTGTAAAAGATGTAATTTCATATTTAGATGAAGCTACAGGCAGCGAAATTACTATTATTCCTAGCGATGGTTATTGTGTAACTGCAATGGTTGATTTTGGAACAAAAGTATTAGGAACACAAAATGCAAACATGAAAAACATTTCTGATTTTAAATCGGAAATAGCAGATTGTAGAACATTTAGCTTCTTACATGAATTAGAAGCACTTTTAAATAATGGATTAATTAAAGGTGGCGATTTAAATAATGCCATAGTTTACGTAGATAAAGAAATTTCTGACGAAACTATGGGGAATTTGAAAAAAGCCTTCAATAAAGAACATATTTCTGTAAAGGAAAACGGAATTTTAGATAATTTAACGTTGCATCATCCAAACGAAGCGGCACGACATAAATTATTAGATGTAGTTGGTGATTTATCTTTGATTGGAAGAAGAATTCAAGGAAAGGTAATTGCAAACAAACCAGGACATTTTGTAAACACACAGTTTGCTAAAAAAGTTTCAAAAATTATCAAATTGGAAGAGAAAAACCAAATTCCAGTTTACGATTTACATAAAGAACCAGTATTAGATATCCATGGAATTATGGATTTGTTACCTCACAGACCACCGTTTTTATTAGTAGATAAAATTTTAGAGTTATCTGAAACGCATGTAGTGGGCTTGAAAAACGTAACGATGAATGAACCTTTTTTTATTGGGCATTTTCCAGGTGCGCCTGTAATGCCAGGAGTGCTGCAAGTAGAAGCTATGGCACAAACGGGAGGTATTTTAATTTTAAGTACTGTGCCAGATCCAGAAAATTATCTTACCTTCTTTATGAAAATAGATAATGTAAAATTTAAGCAAAAAGTGTTACCAGGTGATACCATCGTTTTTAAATGCGAATTAATAACACCTATTAGAAGAGGAATTTGCCATATGCAAGCCTACGCGTATGCCAATGGTAAATTAGTTTCGGAAGCCGAATTAATGGCACAAATTGTAAAAGTAAAAAATGATTAAATAAAGAATCCTTTTTTTAGATGTGTTACAAATACCTTTAAACAATTGGACTTAAAATAATATTAATATATGAATCAACCTTTAGCATACGTTCATCCAGGAGCAAAAATTGCAAGAAATGTAGTTATTGATCCGTTTACTACCATTCATAATAATGTAGAAATTGGAGAAGGAACTTGGATAGGCTCTAACGTAACCATTATGGAAGGCGCAAGAATTGGTAAAAATTGTAATATTTTTC
>JBIPOM010000080.1:0-10010 GCA_044379175.1 Flavobacterium sp.
CAAGACATAAGAAAATATCACAATCAAATTTTATTAGATTTATTTGACGATGAGGAACATGAAGTATTTTTTGATGTAAATACGCATTTTGATGATTTAGAATATTTTGTTAGAAGCAATAAATCGCCAAATTATCCTTTTGTATATGATCAAATAATTAGTATTGGAGAAATGGTTTCTACCACAATTGTGAGTCATTATTTAAATGCTGCAGGAATTACAAACCAATGGTTAGATGTGCGTCATTATATTAAAACGGATGCGAATTACAGAGATGCCAATGTAAATTGGGAATACACTCAAAAATTGATATCTAAAATAAATAGAAAAAAATCGTTATTTATTACCCAAGGATTTATTGGTGCAGATGAAAATAACTTTACCACTACATTAGGTCGTGAAGGGTCTGATTATACGGCTGCCATTTTTGCTTACTGTTTGGGAGCTGAAAGTGTAACCATTTGGAAAGACGTTACAGGTGTTTTAAATGCCGATCCAAGGTATTTTGAAAATGCCGTTTTACTAAATCAAATTTCGTATAGAGAAGCAATTGAATTGGCCTTTTATGGGGCAAGCGTAATACATCCAAAAACCTTACAACCTTTACAGAAAAAAGAAATTCCATTGTATGTAAAATCATTTCTAAACCCTACATTACCTGGAACAAAAGTAGGAACTGGAGTAGATTTAGAACCAAAAACTTCTTGTTTTATTGTAAAGAAAAATCAAATTTTAGTATCACTTTCCTCCATTGACTTTTCATTTATAATGGAAGAAAATATTAGTGAAATTTTCGCTTTATTTCATAAACATAAAATTAAAGTAAGTTTAATTCAAAATACAGCTATTAGTTTTTCCGTTTGCATTGAAGACACCTTTGATAAATTTAAAGATTTGAAAACCATTTTATCAAAAAAATTCAAAGTTTACTACAATGAGAATGTTTCGTTATATACCATTCGTCATTTTGATGCCGTTTCAGCAGAAGTGATTGAAAAAGACAAGAACGTTTTAGTAAAACAAATTAGCCGTGAAACGTTGCAAATTGTAACGTTGTAATTTTTAAAAGAACCATTTAGACAAATAGAGAGTGATAGGTTTTTAATTAGCTTAAGCTATCACCTTCAATGTTTTTTCCAAGGATTACGTGAGACCCTTTCAGGGTGACAAGTTTGCGAGTAATTTCTTTACCGCAGATTCACAGATGATATCTAATTAAAATCTACGAATCTGCGGTTTTTTTTATATAAGCATTCAATTTTGTTAATCCTTCGCTAAAAAACAAAAAAGAATAATTTCTTAATTTTTTATTTTCATTCACTTAACAAACAAACTGTTACTTTGCCAAAACAATACTGAATCGTATTATGGCAAGAGATGTTGATGTTGTAGTTATTTCGGATACCCATTTAGGAACTTATGGCTGTCAAGCAAAAGAACTTTTTACTTATTTAAAATCTGTTTCTCCAAAAACATTAATCATCAATGGAGATTTTATAGACATCTGGCAATTTAGCAAAAGTTATTTTCCAAAATACCATTTAAAAGTGATTAAAAAAATTATTGATTTGGCCTCAAAAGGGACTGAAGTCGTATATATTTTAGGAAATCACGATGAATTTTTACGTCGATTTGCCGATACCTCTTTCGGAAATATTGAATTGACGAACAAAAAAATAATGACCCTTGATGGTAAAAAAGCTTGGTTTTTTCACGGTGATGTTTTTGATGCTTCTGTACAACATTCAAAATGGATTGCCAAATTAGGCGGTATTGGATATGATTTTTTAATTCGATTAAACGTCTTAACCAATTGGTTTTTAACAAAATTAGGCAAGGAAAAATATTCGTTTTCCAAAAAAATAAAAAACAACGTAAAAAATGCCATAAAATTTATTGGAGATTTTGAAAACGCTGCTACAGAATTAGCCATAGAAAATGAATTTGACTATGTAATTTGTGGCCACATTCATCAACCTCAAATACGAGAAGTAGAAAGTAAAAACGGGAATTGCGTATATTTAAACAGTGGCGATTGGATTGAAAACTTAACCGCTTTAGAATATCACCACAAAAACTGGAGCATATACACTTACAACAAATACGATTTTAAAGAAGAATTAGAATCTGAGCACCAAGATGTGGATTTGAAAAATATTGACGAATTAATTAAAGAAGTAGTTTCATTTAACTAAGAACATATGAAAATATTATATGCCGTACAAAAAACTGGAAATGGTCATTTAGCAAGAGCTCAAGAAATTATTCCGATATTAGAAAAATATGGCGAAGTTACTGTTTTAACAAGTGGTAGTCAATCGCAAATTCAATTGGGTTTTCCTGTAGCTTTTGATTTTAAAGGTATTTCTTTATTTTATGGAAGTAACGGAAATGTTTCTTTTTTAAAAACGTTATTTAAAAATAATTACGCTCAATTTATATATCAAGTCTTAAAATTAAACGTACATCAATACGATTTAATTATTAACGATTACGAACCAATTTCAGCTTGGGCTTGCAAATGTAAAGGCGGAAATATTGTGGCACTATCACATCAGTCATCTTTGTTTTTTAATCAAACGCCAAAACCAAAAAAAATTAAATGGTTGAGTTGGAAAATATTTAAAAACTACGCACCGGTTGTTAAAAAATATGGTTTTCACTTTGAAGAATACAACGAACATATTTTCAGACCAGTAATAAGAAAAAAAATAAGCGACTTAAAAACTTCAAATGCCGGACACTATGTGGTGTATTTGCCGTCATTTTCAGATATAAAAATTATTAAAGAATTGAAAAAAACATCTGCTAATTGGATAATATTTTCAAAAGCTGCCACAACGTCTTACACGGCAAATAATTGCACGGTATTTCCAATTGATGAAAACGAATTTTTAAAATCTATTGCAAATAGTGCTGGCGTTTTATGTAATGCTGGATTTGAATTACCAGCCGAAACGTTATTTTTGAAAAAGAAATTATTTGTAATTCCTATAAAAAAACAAATTGAACAAGAATGCAACGCCTTTGCGTTAAAAAAGATGGGCGTATTAACAGCTAAAAACTTAGATTTCAATTTAATAGAAATGTGGGTTTTATCTAATAGAATTATTCCTGTAAATTATACAAGCAATATTGAAGACATAATAGAAGACGTTATTTTAGAAAACACACAATCTAATAAAGAATTAATATTTATATAAATTGGACAAAGGGTGACAGAAAGTAGTTTTTTCTCATTTTATTTGGTTGGTAAATAGTCGCTCTTTTCCTTTTTATAACTTAAAAAATCCCATACTTAAAAAGATATGGGATTTATATTTCTTTAAAATTTAACTTAAAGCTTACTTTTTTCCAGAAGCTTCTAAATTTCTTTCAATTTTATGCTCTGGTCGGCTCCATTTTGGTTTTTCACCTAAGGCCTCAAATTTTGAATCTGCTGCTTCTACTGTTTCAGGTTGCATTTTTTTAATGAATGGTTTTTGCGGATTTAATCCAAGCATTTCAAACATTTTCATGTCTTCATTTACATCTGGATTTGGTGTAGTAAGCAATTTATCACCAGCGAAAATAGAATTCGCACCTGCAAAGAAACACATCGCTTGTCCTTCTCTACTCATATTGGTTCTTCCGGCTGATAAACGTACTTGTGTTTCAGGCATTACAATTCTTGTTGTAGCAACCATACGAATCATTTCCCATATTTCAACCGGTTTTTCATCTTCTAATGGCGTGCCCTCAACAGCTACTAGTGCATTAATTGGCACCGATTCTGGTTGTGGATTCAAGGTAGAAAGCGCTACTAACATACCTGCTCTATCTTCAATACTTTCACCCATTCCAATAATTCCACCGCTACATACTGTAACATTAGTTTTTCTAACGTTTTCAATCGTTTCAAGTCTGTCCTCAAAACCACGAGTTGAAATTACTTCTTTATAATATTCTTCTGATGAATCTAAATTATGATTATAGGCATATAATCCTGCTTCTGCTAAACGGTGTGCTTGATTTTCAGTTATCATACCTAAAGTACAACAAACCTCCATATCTAATTTGTTAATGGTACGAACCATTTCTAAAACTTGATCAAATTCTGGACCATCTTTAACATTACGCCAAGCGGCTCCCATACAAACACGTGATGAACCGGAAGATTTTGCTCGTAATGCTTGTGCTTTTACTTGTGAAACAGACATCAAATCATTTCCTTCAATATCCGTATGATATCTTGCAGCTTGCGGACAATACCCGCAATCTTCAGGGCAACCACCCGTTTTTATAGATAAAAGTGTAGACACTTGAACCGTATTTGGATCGTGATGTTCTCTATGAATTGAGGCGGCATCAAACAACAAATCCATTAATGGTTTGTTATAAATAGCAATTATTTCTTCTTTCGTCCAATTATGTTTAGTAACACTCATAAAATCATAAATTAATGCTTCAAAAGTACTAATTTACATTTGAAGAAAAAATTTATGCGCTAAGTTTTTATAAATTTTGATAAACAAAAAGCGGATTTTAAGAACAAAAGATTAAGTAAAATAAATTATTTAAGCGTTCCAATTTTCAAAATAGTGAAGGGTGTTTGCTTTATCAATTTCTAATTGTGATTTAAGTGCTTCAAATGACTCGAACTTTTGTTCGTCTCTTAGTCGCTCAATTACATTTACTTGAATTTTTTGTCCGTAAATATCTTCAGAAAATTGTAATAAATGCACTTCAATTGATAATAAATTCTCTCCTAAAGTAGGTTTTACACCAATATTCATCATCCCAAAAATGGTTTTGTTGTTTACAAGTGCAGTTACAATATAAACTCCGTTTTTAGGAATTAGTTTATAGTTCTCTGAAATTTGAATATTTGCTGTAGGAAAACCAAAAGTTCTTCCTAATTGATTCCCTTTAACAACGTTTCCGGATAACATATATAAGTATCCAAGATAAGTATTTGCTAATGAAATTTTACCCTCTAAAAGGGATTTTCTAATTTTTGTGGAACTTACAGAAACTTCATCGACTTGTTTTGCAGGAATTTCTTCTACTTCAAAACCAAACTCTTTACCAAAATCGATTAAATCATTAAAATCGGCAGCTCTGTTTTTTCCAAACTTATGGTCGTATCCAATAATAATTTTCTGAATATTGAGTTGTTTTATTAAAATTTGTTCTACAAATTCTCTTGGTGATAATTCAGAAAACAACTTATCAAATGGATGAATTATAAAATTTTGAATGCCTTTTTGTTCTAACAACTTTGCTTTTTCAGACATTGTATTTAACATTTTTATTTCCGAATCGTTAGAAACGATTAATCTCGGGTGAGGAAAAAATGTAAGCACGACACTTTCTAAATTTTCTTTTTTGGCTATGTTACAAATTCTATCCAAAATAACGGTATGCCCCAAATGAACTCCGTCAAAAGTTCCCAGCGTTACGATTGTCTTATTTTCGGATGTAAAATCTAGTAACGAATTATATGTTTTCAAATTCAATTATATTTATACAAAAATAAAAAGGATTGGTTATAACCAATCCTTTTTAAGAAATATTTATAAATTACTCTTTAATAAAACGCAATGTTTTAGAGAATTCTCCAATCGTTAAGTTAATAAAATATATCCCTGTTTGGTAGGAAATAGTATTAATAGTTAATTCGTTTTCAGAGCTTACTTTTTTTGTTGTAATTTTTTGACCTAATGCATTATATATATCATAATTTCCAGTAAGTTCTATACCCTTTGGCACAGAAATTGTCACTACGTCTTTTACTGGATTAGGGTATAATGAAACGGAATCAAACAAATCAAAAGATGAAGAGGATAATGAATTATTTGTAAATGAAGAAATTTCAGCAAAAGTAAATACACTTCCGGACACAACTGTAGTTGTGCCATTATTTGTTTTAATACTATAGTTACCTGGAGAAATTCCATCACCATAAGAATCAAGAATAGAAAAAGTATAACATCCATTTGCTGGAAGTGTCCAATTTTGAATAATTGGTGGAGGTGTTTGCCCGGCTGGCAAATCTGAATAAGGTCCGCCGCTATATAAAATAGTTCCTGCAGCATTTTTTAAATTCCAAGTAGTTTCAGAACCCCATCTGTCGCCTTGTAAATTATATACATATGATGTAAATGAATAATTTGTTGGGGTCACAGGAGTAGGAAAAGAAAATGTAGCGTTTGCGGTATTGTTAGATGCTCTTTGGTCTGCAATACCATTTGTAGTTGCAACAGAAACATTTAAAGTTCCAGAACTTTGAATAGTAGAAAAAGTAACAATAGTGTATTTGTTTGGTAGTAAATTTCCTGTCCAGTTTACTGCAGTATTGGCAGCACCATTAACATTATAATTTATTGTCGCAGATGTTAAATTTGCTGTACCTCTATTAAACAAAAGAACTTTATGTTGATTACCAGGTGTACAAGAACTAGAGGCTGTTGAAGAACAATAAGCATCAATAATAACTTCCGCATCATTAGCAAATAATGGGATGGCAATATCTTTTGTTGAGGTTTTTAGAGTAGATCTTCTAGGTGAATTATTTAGAACAGTAGTGATTCTTGCTTTTTGACCAATTGTAAAGATATTCATACAAGAATCATCTGAATAATCCATATAATTTTGAATCATATCATTACCCGGATTAGCAGTACATGAATTTGCACCTGTAGGACAACCATAATTAGGAGCATTAGCGGCAGGTGTATCTGCAACAAAATCTTTATCCGTTGCCGTATTTGTAGCTGGACAAGCTGAATTATCCCCCCAGATATGTCTTAAACCTAAATAATGTCCTACTTCATGTGTCATAGTTCTACCTTTATCATAAGGAGGCGAAAAACTACCAGTTGTAAGTGATGAACTTCCAAAAGTGGTATAATTTGCAACTACACCATCAGAAAGTGCGTTTTGACTTGCTAAACTCATACCAGCTAAATTAGATTCAGGAAATTGTGCATAACCCAGAAGTTGATCGTTAGTGAAATTAACACACCACATATTCATGTATTGTGAGGGATCCCATATAGTAGTTGGTTTTACAATCTGATTGATATCTACTGTTTCCCAAGACTCTTGACACATATTTACTCTATTTATACCATTTGTAGGATTTCCGTTCAGATCTACTTTTGCTAAAACAAATTCCACTTGAGTATCCGCTCCTACAGTATTTGAATTGAATCCCGGCGTTCCCGTAAGACGTCTATAATCTTGATTTAAAACAGTAATTTGAGACAGAACTTGTTCGTCTGTTATATTTTCATTAGTACCATAATCATCACCATTATGAATTACATGTACTACAACTGGAATATAAATAATTCCACCACTTTGGGATGCAATTTGTTGTAAAGATTTTTGTTCTTGAATCTTTGCATTCATCCACATTTCAAAAGCTTCTGAAGATTCAGTTTTAGGATTTAGCTCTCTCAAATAGTCATTATATTCTGATGATAAGCATCTAATGTGTCCTGAAGGACTAACTGCTTCTGGATTAATTTTTTTTCCGAAAACTGTCTTTACTTTACTATCAATTTGAGCAAAAGTAAAAGAGCTGAAGAAAATTGTAAACGAAAGCAGTAATTTAATTTTTTTCATTTGGTTTAAGAATTTGGTTTAATTTTTAACAAATATAACAAAATAATGATAATTTATAAACTAAGATTTCAAAAAAAACTGATAAATTATTTCCCATTAAACTCATTCATTGTATTGTTTAAACCCTCAAGAACAAAGGAATTTATTATTTTAGATGAATTACTTAACCGTTCATTTAATGCTTCTTTTTCTTCGGTTGACCATTCACCTAAAACATAATCTACTTGTTTGCCTTTTTTGAAAGCATCACTAATTCCAAATCGAAAACGAGGATAATCTGTTGAATTTAAAAAAAGTTGAATATTCTTTAACCCATTATGTCCACCATCTGTTCCTTTTGCTTTAATTCTAATACTTCCAAAAGCTAAATTTAAATCATCTGTTATAACAAGTAAATTTTCTTTATCAATATTCTCTTTTTCTAACCAAAATTTAACAGCTTTTCCACTCAAATTCATATAAGTGTTCGGCTTCAGTAAAATGGCAGTTCGTCCTTTTATTTTAAGTTCAGCTATATCGCCTAACTTTTGCGTTTGAAATGCAACCCCTTCTTGATTCGCAATAAAATCTAATACTTTAAAACCAATATTGTGCCTTGTATTTACATATTCTGCACCAATATTACCCAAACCAACAATTAAAAATTTCTTCATTTTTGGAGTTTCATTTAAATCTTTTTCTTCAGTTTTATTATTCACTTGAACGCTAAGAAGTTTGTATAAAGATTGTATTAATGACATATTTTCTTTTTACAAAAATAAAAAAAGGGCTGAAAAATCAGCCCTTTTTTTATTTTTAAATTTAAATTTTGTTAGAATTTACCTCTATTGTCTTCAATTTTAGCTTTATCTTTTAATCCTTGTACAATTCTATAAGGCGCAGAACCTTTAGTTTGTTGGTTTAATTGATCAATTTGAGTTTTAAAATCTTTTACAACAGGTGCTTTAGTAAGTGTTTTGGTTTTTACCATAAATAATCCTGAATTTCCTTCAATTACTTTGGATGTTTTGCCTGAAGCTAAACCTAATGCAGTTCCTACTACTTTTGGCTCATAACCTAGGTTAGGAATAACTGGAGATGCCATTGTTGCTCCTACTGCAGGTGCTATAGAAGAACCTGTTGATTTTGAAATAGCTTCTAAAGTAGTTCCTGTCATTTTCTTTTTAAGAATTGCAGTTTTTTTCTCATTTTTAATTAATGGCTCAACTTGTTGTTTTGCAACTTCTAAAGGCAATAAACCTTCATCATTTTTAGATTTTAATTTTACTATAGCAAATCCTTGATTCACAATATCAAAACGTTTTACATCATTGATATTAGTATCATCATTAAATGCCCAAGTTACAATTTGTCTTTGTAAACCTAAATTAGCAACATTTTCATCATATGCTTTAACACTTGTAACTGGAGCGATTTTAAGCCCTGCTGTTTTAACTGCTTTTTCAAGACCGTTAGCAGTAGCATCCGATTCAATTTTTAATGCTTTATTATAATTTATATCCTCAGTTTGTTCAGATGGCTGAATTTTTAAAGCTACAGTAGCTAATAAAACAGCATCATTTTTTCCATCCACTTTCATTACATGGAAACCAAAATCTGTTTCTACAACTCCTGTTTTTCCTACTGGATTACCAAATAAGAAATCGTCAAAAGGCTTAACCATTTGTTTTGGAGCTACATTATCATAAACACCTCCGTTTTGTTTTGAACCTTGGTCATCAGAATTAACCATGGCAAGCATTGCCATGTTTGATGGGTTAGCATTTACTTGTGCTAATAAACCTTCTGCTTTTGCTTTAGCTTCTTCTTTTGTTAATTTTACAGTTGGAGCAGCTTGCATTGCTCCTTTATAAGCTACTAAAATATGACTTACTTTTGCAGTAGCACCTGATTTTCTTCCTGCTACTCTTGATAATTTTGAATACCCATTATCTGTATATGGACCAAAAACTTGACCTGGCGCTAACGCATACAACTGTTCTGCAAATTGTGGGTTAAGATCTTTTTTAGCCAAATAGGTAGAATCAAACTTAACTTCTGAATATTTATTTACATAAGCTGCAACATTAGTTGCTGCACGAAATGAAGCAATCGTATCGTTTACGCCATTTTTAAAATCAATTTTACCATTTACAAAACCATCCATTTTAGATTTCATAACCGCTTCATCAGCAGCAGAGGGTTTGTTTTCAACTAAAACATATTCTAGAGATCTTGTATTATCTGATTTAAATTTCTTAGGATTTTTCTTCATAAAAGCCATTATCTCCTCATCAGTTACCTTTACTTGATCATCACTAACTGTTGAAAACGCTAAAGCAACATAATCAAAATCAACTTTATTATTATCTCTTTCGTATTTTAATTTACCTTCAACTTTAGTTGTGTACACACTTGAT
>JBIPOM010000235.1:0-2604 GCA_044379175.1 Flavobacterium sp.
CTTTAGTTGATTTTTTCGCCACTTGGTGTGGGCCTTGCCAAGCTTTAGCTCCAATTTTAATAGAATCAAAAGAAGAGTTAGGAGACGCTGTAAATATCATTAAAATTGATGTAGATAAAAACCAAGAAATTGCTGCTCATTTTCGAGTAAAAGGAGTGCCGACTATGATGTTGTTTCAAAACGGGAAAATGTTATGGAGACAATCGGGTGTGGTTTCTAAAAATGAAATTGTGAGTATTGTGAAACAGAAAGCTAATGGTTAAAAAATACAAATTAACATTTATTGGTGTTGTTTTTGGTGCTATTTTAGGGTATTTGTATTATTTTTATGTAGGTTGTGAGTCAGGAACTTGTAAAATAACTTCAAGTCCAATAAATAGTACATTATATGGAGCTTTATTGAGTGGCTTATTATTTAATATTTTTGAAAATAAACCAAAGAAAAAATAATTTTCCCTACATTTTTTGAAATTCGAGAATTAAAATAAAATAATAATTATATATTTGATTTTCAAAAATAGATTAAATTATTAATAAAATGATTATGAAAAAGATTAAAATAATTTCAGTTTTAGCACTTTTATTCGTCCTTAATGTGGCATCTATGTGTAGCGATGATGATGATGCACCTACAAATGTAAATCAAACACAAGTAATTAACACGGTTATTTCAGGTACTTGGCGTATTACAAATTATGTGGATTCAGGAGTAAACGAAACGTCAAATTTTACAGGTTATAACTTTAATTTTTCGTCAAATAATGTACTTACTGCGGTAGGAAATGGTATGACTACATCAGGCACTTGGTCAGTAACGGATTCAAATAGTAATGACGATACTTTAAACGATTTAGATTTTAATATTGCTTTTACGTCTCCAGCTAACTTTGTGGATTTAACTGACGACTGGGACATCGTTTCAAGAACGGATACAAAAATTCAATTGATTGACGTAAGTGGAGGAAATGGAGGAACAGATTATTTAACCTTTGAAAAAAATTAAGAAAAATTTATCATTTAATTAATAATAAATTATTAATTTTGAAATATATAATATAATTAATATAACAATTAAAAATAAATATCATGAAAAAAGTATTGTCAATTGTTGCCTTAATGGCATTTATGGTTTCTTCTGCAACTGTAGTAAACTTCAAAGAGAAAGAAAAAGAAAAGAAAAAAGAAAAAACTGAAAAGTCTTGTTGTTCAGATAAAAAAGCATCTGATAAAAAAACAACTGCTTCAACAGAAAAAAAATCATGTTGTTCTAAAAAATAATTAAAAAAAAAACCGTTATGAATAACGGTTTTTTTTTTAATAAAAAATTGTTTATCCATGATATACTCTAGAAAAAACTATTTTACCATCATCAATTTCTAAAACTTCTGCAACAAGTACATCCTCTTCCTCTTCAACTTGTCTAACATATTCCATAAATACCCGATTGTTGTTAGATGTTAGCGAAGTCATTTTGTAGTGTAAAGTAGGAAGTCTTTCAAATGCGTCTTTCCACCATATTCTTAATTCACTTTTTCCTTTTATTAAGCCTTTTGTTTCAGGTTTTCTTACCTTTAATTTTGGACTAAAGTGTGTAGCAGCTTCATCGTATAAATATAATAAATCGTCAAGGTTGTGCGAATTAAATGCCTCAAACCATTTTTTAGCTATAGTTTCATTTTGCAACATTGTATAAAGATTAAAAAATGTTATTTAAAATAAGAAAAATCGTGATTATTTTCAATTTTTAATAATGTTTCATAAATTAGTTTAATTACATTTTCAACATCGTCTCTTTGAACCATTTCTACAGTAGTATGCATATATCGTAAAGGAAGTGAAATTAATGCACTAGGAACACCACCATTACTATATGCAAAAGCATCAGTATCTGTTCCAGTTACTCTAGAAGTAGCATTTCGCTGAAATGGAATTTTCTTTTCATCTGCAGTATCGGTAATTAATTCTCGTAACTTATTTTGTACAGCAGGAGCATAAGCGATTACGGGACCTTTTCCCATTTTAATATCACCTTGAATTTTTTTATCAATCATTGGCGTAGAGGTATCATGTGTTACATCCGTAACGATGGCAATATTCGGTTTAATGCTTTGCGTAATCATTTCCGCACCTCTTAAACCAATTTCCTCTTGAACTGCATTAACAATGTACAACCCAAAAGGAAGTGTTTTTTTATTTTCTTTTAAAAGTCGGGCTACTTCTGCAATCATAAATCCACCCATTCTATTATCTATAGCCCTACAAACAAACTTGTTCCCATTTAAAATTTCAAAACCATCAGGATAAGTAATCACACATCCTACGTGAACGCCTAAATCTTCTACTTCTTGTTTAGTGCTACATCCGCAATCAATAAAAATATTTTCCACTTTAGCAGATTCTTCTTTTCCCGCAATTCTAGTATGAATAGCAGGCCATCCAAAAACACCGCGAACAATTCCTTTTTTTGTATGAATATTTACACGTTTTGAAGGTGCTGTTTGATGATCACTTCCTCCGTTTCTTATTACATAAATCAATCCATCATCCGTAATGTAATTCACATACCACGAAATTTCGTCACTATGCCCTTCAATAACTACCTTA
>JBIPOM010000236.1:0-2594 GCA_044379175.1 Flavobacterium sp.
ATGATGACGGGCCTAAAATTAAAGTGCATCGAAGTGTTACAGATGGTGAAGAAGGGCGCTTTGTAGCTGGAACTATTTTCGAACAAAAAATGCAAAACCAATTACCGAATTCGCATTTTGCTATTTTATATCGTACCAATGCGCAATCTCGTGCTATGGAAGATGCGTTGCGAAAAAGAGATATTCCGTACCGAATTTATGGCGGATTGTCTTTCTATCAAAGAAAAGAAATTAAAGACGTCTTATCCTATTTACGATTGGTAATCAATCCAAAAGATGAAGAAGCATTAGTTCGTGTTATAAATTATCCAGCAAGAGGAATTGGCGATACTACTGTAGAAAAACTTACGGTAGCTGCCAATCATTATAAACGTTCCATTTTTGAAGTGATGGAGCATATTGATAAAATCGATTTAAAATTAAACTCAGGTACGAAAACCAAGTTGCAAGATTTTGTTACGATGATAAAAAGTTTTCAAATCATCAATGAACAACAAGATGCCTTCACGTTAACAGATCACGTAACAAAGAAAACAGGTTTAGTACAAGAATTAAAAAAAGATGGCACACCTGAAGGAATTGCCAGAATCGAAAATATAGAAGAATTATTAAACGGTATTAAAGATTTTACCGAAGGTCAAAAAGAAATTGATGGTGCTCGTGGTGCTTTGGCAGAATTTATGGAAGATGTGGCGTTGGCGACAGATTTAGATAAAGACACAGGCGATGATGATAGAGTGGCATTAATGACGATTCACTTAGCGAAAGGATTAGAATTTCCACACGTTTTTGTGGTAGGAATGGAAGAAGATTTGTTTCCAAGTGCGATGAGTATGAATACCCGAAGCGAATTGGAAGAAGAAAGACGATTGTTTTATGTAGCCTTAACTCGTGCCGAACATCAAGCGTATTTAACTTATGCGCAATCGCGTTACCGATGGGGAAAATTAGTAGATAGTGAGCCTTCGCGTTTTATCGAAGAAATTAATGATGAATATTTGGAATATATGAATCCGATAGATTCGGGTTACCGATATAAACCAACTATGGATATTGATATTTTTGGCGATGTAGATAAATCTAAATTGCGATTGGCTAAACCAACCGCAGGAACGCCACCAGAATATATTACTAAAAATGAACCTGTTTCGTCTATTAATATTAGAAGACTAAAACCGTTAAATAGTGGAGCAAATACATCGAAAAACAATGTTACAGATGCAAATTTAGCTGTTGGAAACATTGTGATGCACGAACGTTTCGGAAAAGGTGAAATTGTAGGTTTAGAAGGTGTAGGAGCAGACAAAAAAGCGGAAATACGTTTCGATGTTGGTGGCTTAAAGAAGTTGTTGTTGCGATTTGCAAAGTTAAATGTGATTGGGTAGGAAAGGGTAAAGTAAAAAGTAAAAAGTATGAAAAAAGTAATTTTGATTTTTAGTTTGATACTTTTTGTGTTTTGCAGTAAGAAAAAAGATTTAAAAGTTGATGATAAAATTTCTGATAGTATAAAAATTAAAAGTAAGCAAATAAAATATGAAAACATTTTTGAAAGCCATTTATATTTAGTTGGTCCAGAATTAAATCTTGATGGGAATTTAGAATTAGCTTGCGATTGTTGTTCGAGTCAATTTTATTTTTATGATTCTATTCATTTTGTTGAAAAAACATTTTGTTTAGAAGGTGATGGTATTATGTTTGGAGAATATTCAATTGCTGATAAAGGTTTAATTTTAAAATACAATAATAAGTATCTTTCAATGGAAACTACTCTTGTTGCAGATTCGACAATAACTAAATATTTTTATAATGAGGAGAAAAATAATACTTCTTATGTAACTTGGAAAAAACATAAAAACACAAGGTTTTATAATTCATCAACTGGTGAGGTTTCAGAGAAAAGAGATTCTTTAAAAAGCTCTTTCATTAAAACAATTCAAAACAATAAAGAAGTTTTAAAATATCTAAGAATAAATAACATCAAAATATAAAGAGGTTTAGTCTGTTGTCAATAATCTATTATCTAAAAATCTAAAAGAATGGCAGAATTCATAAAAATATACGAAGACAAACCAAATGAAACGGCTATTAAAAAAGTAGTGGAAGTTTTAAAAAACGGCGGATTGGTAATTTACCCAACGGATACGGTTTATGGTTTAGGTTGTGATATTACCAATTCTCGTGCGTTGGAAAAATTAGCTAAATTGAAAGGAATTAAACTGGAAAAAGCTAATTTTTCTTTTGTTTGTAGTAGTTTGAGCAATATTTCCGATTATGTAAAGCAAATTGATACACCTACTTTTAAAATTTTAAAACGAGCGTTACCTGGTGCCTATACGTTTATTTTACCAGGAAATAATGACTTACCGAAAGACTTTCGTAAGAAAAAAACAGTTGGAATTCGAGTACCAGATAATAATATTGCCATTCAAATTGTGGAAATGTTAGGCAATCCAATAGTTTCAACATCTATTCACGATGAAGATGAGGTAATTGAATATTCCACCGATCCAGAATTAATTTTCGAGAAATGGCAAAACCAAGTCGATTTAGTTATTGATGGCGGTTACGGAGAAAACATAGCATCAACCATCATC
>JBIPOM010000081.1:0-9950 GCA_044379175.1 Flavobacterium sp.
CAAAAGCGCCTAAACGCATTGTTTGGATTGCGGTTTCTAAATCGCCATGACCAGAAATCATTACCATTGGAATTTCAGGTTTTATTTTTTTTATGGCTTCCAATACCTCAACGCCATCCATTTTTGGCATTTTAATATCGCATAAAATCAAATCGAAATCTTCGTTTTTTACCAATTCAATTCCTTGTAAACCGTCTTCAGCTTCTTGCACCAAATAGGTATCATTTTCTTCCGATAAAATTTTCGTTAAAACGCGTCTAATTGGCGCTTCGTCTTCTATGATAAGGATTTTACTCATTTTTTTAGTTTCAAAGTTTCTTAGTGGCTAAGCTACAAAGTATTAAAAACTTAGCTACTTATTAACTTAGTTGCTTTATTTCTAATATTTCAACCATCTATATAATTCTTTCCAAGTTGGTTTTTTTCCGTACATTAAAATTCCTACACGATATATTTTACTCGCAAACCAAACCACTCCTACAAATGTAGCAAATAATAACACTAAAGAAACAATAATTTGCCAAGTAGGCACGCCAAACGGAATACGCATTAGCATTACAATTGGTGATGTAAACGGAATCATAGAAAAAATCGTAGCAATATTTCCGTTAGGATCGTTGGCAACCGTAAAAAATCCGATATATACACCTAACATTAAAGGCATTATAATAGGCAATAAAAATTGTTGTGAATCAGTTTCGTTATCAACAGCGGCACCAATGGCAGCGTACAATGAACTATATAAGAAATACCCTCCAATAAAATAAAAAATAAACGAAATAATAATTGTAGCAATCGGTAAATTTCCTAATTCATCTAAATATAAAGGCAATTTCGACATTAATCCACTATTTTCAGCAGCTATTTTTACCGCTTCTGGATTGGCAGTTGCAGCTGTTTCTGCACCAAAAAATGTAGAAACAATAAAGAAAATAGAGGTTCCAACTATAGCCCAAATGGTAAATTGTAAAATACCGGCTAATGAATTTCCAATAATTTTTCCCATCATTAACTGAAATGGTTTTACAGATGAAATTACAATTTCTATAATTCGATTGGTTTTTTCTTCAATCACACTTCGCATCACAAAGTTTCCGTAAATAATAATAAACATCATAATTAAATAGCCAAAAAGAAAACCTAATCCAATTTTAATTTCATTGATTCCTTTTAAACTGGCATCACCAGAATATTTACTTAATTGCAAAGTCGATTCCACTTTAGCCTTTTCGATTTTAGAAATATCTAAATTATTAGTTTTGAAATTATCCTGAGTTAAGATAGAATCCACCACGTTTTCTATGTTTGAGATAAATTCTGCACTGGCACTTTCATCTGAAATATATTGAACTTTAGACTTTAAATCTTGAATAGTTGCCGTTTTTGGAATAAACAATAGTCCTTCGTAGATTTTACTTGCTGTGTCTTTTGCTACTTTAAATGGCATCGAAGACAAATCTGTAAATGCGGTTTCTTTGTCGGATTTTAAACTGCTTTTTAATATATTTCCTTGGTCGTAAATAGCAATTTTAGTAGCTTCATCTTTATTGATACTTGATAAATATCCAATTAAAAAAGACATTCCTAAGAAAATTAGCGGACTTAAAAAAGTCATCACTATAAAAGATTTGTTGCGCACTTTGGCAATAAATTCTCTTTGTACGATTAATACTAATTTGTTCATTATATTTAAGATTTTTAGAAGATTGGACTTCTTAGATTTTTAGCTTTTTTGACATTTAGTTTATTAAAATTTCAGAAAATCTAACCTTCTAAAATTCTAATAGTCTAAAAGTCTATTCCGTTACTGTTTGAATAAAAATATCATTTACACTTGGTATTTTTTCAGCAAAATGAGTTATTTGTCCGTTTTGAGATAAAATACTTAATAATTCATTTGTTGAATGATTGCCCAATTGAACCTCAAGTTTTAAATCGTCGTTTAACGATTTGAAATCGGTTTGACCGATAGTAAACTTTTGAGTTAATTGATACATTAATGCTTCCACATTTTGTGTCAATACGCCAACTTGAAAGGTATTGGTTCTAAATTTACGTTTTACATCTTCAAGTTTTCCTTCAATTAATTTATTCGATTTATGAATTAAAGCAATATAATCGCACATTTCTTCTACACTTTCCATTCTATGCGTTGAAAAAATAATGGATGTTCCTTTTTTATTTAATTCGATAATTTCATCCTTAATTAAATTAGCATTTACAGGATCAAATCCAGAAAATGGTTCGTCTAAAATTAATAATTTTGGATTGTGAAGTACCGTTACAATAAATTGTACTTTTTGAGCCATTCCTTTAGAAAGTTCTTGAAGCTTTTTATCCCACCACGTTTCTATTTCAAACTTTTCAAACCAATATTTTAATTGTTTTTTGGCTTCTTGTTTGCTCATGCCTTTAAGTTGAGCTAAATACAAACATTGCTCACCTACTTTCATAGATTTATACAAGCCACGTTCTTCCGGCATATATCCAATCATGGAAATGTGATTGGGATTTAGTTTTTCACCATTTAAAATAATTTCACCAGCATCTGGCAAAGTAATTTGATTAATGATACGAATTAATGAGGTTTTTCCAGCGCCATTTGGACCTAATAAACCATATATGCTTCCTTCAGGAACACTTAATGAAACGGAATTTAATGCGGTATAATCACCATATTGTTTCACTACGTTTTTAACTTCTAAAATAGTATTCATTTGCCGTATTTCTTTTCTGAATTAGTGTGTAATATAAGGATTTTGTTACATCTTATTATGAATTTAATTACATTTTTTTCATAAATAGTTTACTTTAAAATTTAGGACAAAAAAAATCTCAATCTGATTAGATTGAGATTTTTAATATCTATAATAATTTCCGATTAAGAAAACATATCTTTTACTTTTTCAAAAAACGATTTGTCTGATTTTTCAGGATTTGGGATAAAATTTTCATCTGCAATCATACTTTCAAAAAATTGTTTTTGTTCTTTATTTAAGGTTTTTGGCGTCCACACATTTACATGAACAAGCAAATCGCCGTTTCCGTAACTATTTAAATTTGGAATTCCTTTTCCTTTTAAACGAAGAATTTTACCTGATTGAATACCTTCTTCCAACTTAATACGAACTTTTCCTGAAACCGTTTCAATTTCTTTTGAAATTCCTAAAGCCGCTTCTGGAAAACTAATATATAAATCATAATGTAAATTTTCGCCTTCACGTTTTAAAAATTCATGCTCAATTTCTTCGATAGCTACAATTAAATCTCCTGGAATACTATTTTTTCCAGGTGCGTCATTTCCTTTTCCAGCTACTTTTAATTGCATACCATCCACTACTCCTGCAGGGATTTTAATTGAAACTGTATCATCGTCAGTAATAAAACCTTGACTATCAGCATTTGCTGGTTTACTATCAATCATTTGCCCAGCTCCGCTACAATTAGGACAAGTTGCAGCAGTTTGCATACGTCCTAAAATAGTATTTGTAACTCGCATCACTTGACCTTGACCGTTACAAGTAGAACAGGTTCTATAAGTTACACCAGCTGCTTGAACTTTTCTTTTAACTTTAACTTTTTTCTCAACACCATTGGCAATTTCTTCCAAAGTCAATTTGACTTTAATACGTAAATTACTTCCTTTCATTCTTCGTTGACCTCCGCCTCCGCCTCCAAAACCACCAAAACCGCCTCCAAAAATATCCCCGAATTGACTAAAGATATCATCCATGTTCATACCACCGTGACCACCACCAAAGCCACCGTTACCATCAAAGGCTTGATGCCCATATTGGTCGTATTTTGCTTTTTTGTTTGCGTCACTTAACACCTCATATGCTTCGGCACAACTTTTAAAATTTTCTTCTGCAGCAGCATCTCCAGGGTTTTTATCTGGATGATATTGAATGGCTTTTTTTCGGTATGCTTTTTTTATTTCTTCAGGAGAAGCATTTTTGCTAATACCTAAAACTTCGTAAAAATCTTTTTTCATAAAAATTAAATTCCAATTATTAAAAATTCCAAATTCCAATCTTAAAACTACATCGTTACATCGAAGTCATTTTTGTCAAATTCCATTTTCTGGAGTTTGTTTTTGGAATTTGATTTTTACTTAAGTTAGTTTCCTAAGATTACTTTTGGAAAACGGATAATTTTATCGCCCAATTTGTATCCTTTTTCAATTACATCTACTATTTTTCCTTTTAGTTTGGGAGTGGGCGCTGGAATTTGAGTAATGGCTTCTGCAAAATCAGCATCGAAGGCATCACCAGCTTTAATTTCAACAACTTCTAAACCTTTTGAAACTAATGTTGATTTTAATTTTTCATGAATTAATTCGACACCTTTTACTAAAGCTTCATCTTCAGATTGAGAAACCTGAGCCCAAGCCCTATCAAAATCATCTAAAACGGGTAACATGGCTTGTAAAATTTCTTGACCTGCAGTTTTGAATAATTCTATACGCTCTTTTGAAGTTCTTTTTTTGTAATTTTCAAATTCAGCATATAATCTTATGAATTTATCTTTTTGTTCTTGCAATTGATCTTCAACTGACACTTCTGGCTCATTATTTTCTTGAACATCTTGATTTTCTATAGCATTTTCATCTTGAAGAATCTCTTTTTCGATGTTTTCAGTATTTTCTTGACTCATGATTGTATATTTAATTTTCAAAATGAGATTGCAAAAGTGTTGCCATACTTTATTTTATGACACATTGTCAGTAAAAGATATCGCAAATCTAATAATAAAATAAACATTGGTATTTCTGAAAAAAATAATTTAAGAATTATTTCAATAGATTTTGCAACGACTTACTAAGTGAAGCAAATTGAAATTGAAAACCAGTATCAAGAATTTTTCTTGAGCTTGCATGTTGACTAGTCGTCACAATTGTATGCATTTCGCCTAAAAGCCAGCTCAAAATAAACTTTGGTACATTTGGTAAAATCAATGGTTTATTAATTGTTTTTGCAATGGCTTTTGTAAGTTCTTCGTTTGTAGCGGGATAGGGAGATACTGCATTGTATATACCTTCTAAATTATGATCTAAAACATATTTAAAAACACCCACTAAATCATCAATATGAATCCAAGAAACATATTGTTTACCAGATGCTAAAACAGCTCCAAAACCGTATTTTATGGGTTTTGTCATTTCAACTAATGCGCCCGATTCTTTTGCTAAAACAACACCAATTCTTATCGTAGCAACCGACATAGGTAAAGATGTAAACATTTTTGTACTTTCTTCCCAAAGTTGTGTTACCTCACCCAAAAAAGAATTGTCAATGGTTTTATTATCTTCATGATATATAGTAGTTATACTATTTGGGTAAATACCTATAGCAGAAGCAGCTATAAATTGTTTTACCGAATTTGGATGAGATTTCAGTGTTTTAAAAAGCAAATTGGCACTTTGAACCCTACTTTGGATAATTTCTTTTTTGTAAGAAGTTGTCCATTTTTTTGAAACAGAAGCACCTGCTAAATGAATAATAACGGAAACTCCATCAAAAGCAGCAAGGTCTATTTCATTTGTACTCGGATTCCAAAAAAAACCTTTTTGATTAGGAGATTGGTTGATTTTTGATTTTGAAGTGGTTAAATAATGAATTATATGATTATCTTTTTTAAATAAAGAAACCATTTTTTTTCCTATTAAACCCGTTGCTCCAGTTATTAATATTGTCATTTATATTGTTTTAAAACACAAATTTACAACTACTTAAACGCATTGATGAAACATTAACTAAGATTAACAAATGTCTAAAAATCAAACTCTTGATTTTATAGTCCATTGAAATTGCATTTCTGAAACCTGCTCGCCATTTTCATTTATTCCAATTGACGTTAACCAAATCGTTTGTCCTTCATTTGTTCTTATGGCATTTTCAATACAATTTGCAATTTCCTTACCTTGATTACAAGTAAAAGTAATTTTTCCTGTCGCTTTTTTTGTAAACTCAGCTTTGTTTTGTGCCACTAACATCGAAATATTTTTTCCATTTGCTTTGATATGAAACATCACTAAAGCACCTGTTGTAAATTCTGCAGCCATAGCTTGTACTGCAAAATACATAGACTTGAACGGATTTTGATTGAACCAACTATGTTTAACAGTTACCTTACAAGTATCAGAAGTAATTTGTTTTACTCGAACCCCACTCCAAAATGCGGATGGCAATTTAAAAAAGGTATATGCATTTAGTTTAAAAGGTGTAAACTCCATAATTGTTTATATTTATGTAAAAATATGAAAAATATATTTAATTTATTATTTTTTATAATTGTTAAAATTATGTTAAATATTAGTACTATGCGTTGCATAGTATCTTCTTTTAAATATATATTTGCATAAGAAAATAATGTACTAAGTAATGTACTGAATTTTAAATCGTATTATCATGAATAAAAAAACAAGTTCAAATGAATATTGAAAACACAAAAGCACAAATGCGAAAAGGTGTTTTAGAGTTTTGCATCTTATCTGTTTTAAAAGAAAAAGATGCATACACGTCTGAAATTTTAGACACCCTAAAAACCGCAAAGTTACTTGTTGTTGAGGGTACTGTATATCCATTATTAACAAGATTAAAAAACGATAACTTATTAAGCTATCGCTGGGAAGAATCAACATCTGGACCACCAAGAAAATATTACGGCTTAACGGATGAAGGAAAAGAATTTTTAAAAGAATTAAACAGTACTTGGAATGAACTATCGGGTGCTGTAAACACTATCACTACTAAAAAATAACAGATTATGAACAAAACAACAAGTATAAATTTAGGTGGCTATTTCTTTCATATTGATGAAGATGCTTTTAAAAAATTAAGTAACTACTTTGATGCCGTTAGACGTTCATTATCTCCAGATGGTAGAGAAGAAATTATTAAGGATATTGAAAGTAGAATTTCTGAACTTTTTACAGAAAAATTAGGGACTACGAAACAAGTTATTGGCTTAAAAGAAGTAGATGATATTATTACAATAATGGGGCAACCTGAAGATTATAAAATTGAAGATGAAACACCTAAAAATGATTTTCATACAAATTACACCTCAATAGGTAGCACAAAAAAACTATATAGAGATAAAGAAAACTCATTTTTAGGAGGTGTCGTTTCAGGAATTGGTCATTATTTTTCAATTAATCCACTTTGGATAAGAATATTATTTATTATTTTTTCTTTGATAACATTTGGTACTTCAGCTGTAATTTATATAATTCTTTGGATATTAATTCCAGAAGCGGTTACTACTTCACAAAAATTAGAAATGAAAGGGGAACCTATAAATATTTCAAATATTGAGAAAAAAGTAAAAGAAGGTTTTAATGAAATTTCAGATAAATTAACAAATTTAGACCCTGATAAAATGGCAACAAATGTTAAATCAGGAGCAGAAAAAATCGGAAATAGATTAAGTGATATTATCATTACATTATTCAAAGCATTCGGAAAAATAATTGGTTTTTTTATCTTACTATTTACAACAATAACATTTTTAGGAATAGTAATTTCGTCAATTATTTTATTATTTTCTAATGCCCTGCCTGATGTGTTGGTGCAAGATATTATTCATACTCCATTTAAATTTGATATTCCACTTTGGTCCCAAGGATTAATGTTATTATTTACATTTGGAATACCTCTATTCTTTTTTATTTTACTAGGATTACGATTAATGTTACCAAATACAAAATCAATTGGAAATTATGCTAAATTTACTTTGCTTTCAATTTGGTTATTATCATTATTCTGTTCAATTTTTGTTGGAATAAATTATGCAAAAGAATTAAGTCATGAGGGTAAAGTTTCTAAAAAAGAATATCTACCAATTGTAAGTAATGACACACTTGAAGTAAAATTCATTACAAATGATTTCTTTTCAAAAGGAATTCATGATAATTCCTATTTAGAAATCACTCAAGATTCATTAAAAAACAATATATTATATTCAAATAATGTAAACATTCATTTAAAATATACAGATAAAAAACAACCTTATATTATAGTTGAAAAATCAGCTAAAGGTAGAAACTTTGAGGATGCAAACAATCGAGCTGAAAAAATCAAATACAACTACAAATTTGTTGGTAATCAATTACTTTTAGATAATTATTTTTTGACGAATGTTGAAAACAAATTTAGAGGTCAAGAAGTAGATATTTATTTATATATGCCTGAAGGAATAGTATATTATCCTAACAAAAATGTAGAAAGATATTTAAGTGGACATAACTCTGACTACGATTATGGATATGGACCAGAAGGCTACCATTATAGCGTTTCAGAAAACAACTTAAATTGTTTAGATTGCCCTAATGATGAATACACTCATGAAGAGAAAACTAATAATGATACCATTTCAAATTTAGAAGAAAATTCAGAAATTATATTAAATGAAGATGGCATTCTAATAAAAAAAGGGAATAAAACCGTTGAAAAAGAAAATGTAGAAAGTATTAAAATTAACAAAAATAATATCACAATAAAATAATATATCATGAAAAATATAATTTACGTATTATTAGTAATTTCACTTTTTTCTTGTCAAGAATTTATAAATCAAAAAAAAGGTAATGGGCAGGTAACAATTGGCAAAAGAGGAGTTACTGAAAATTATACAAAAATAGAAGTTAGCGATGCTATTTCAGTTGAAATTGAACAAAGCGAAAACAACAGTATTGAAGTTGAAACGGATTCTAATTTACAAAAAAATGTTAAAACAACAATTTCAAACGGTATTTTAAAAATTGATTTGGATAATAACATTAGTTTCAGTGAAGAACTTATAGTACGAGTAAAAATAAAAGAATTAAAAGAAATCGAAACCTCAAGCACGTCTTCAATAAAATCAAATACAAAATTTAAAGGCAAAAGCCTAAAAATTAATGCCTCTAGTGCCAGTTCAATTAATATGGAAGTAGAATATGAAAACATATCTGTAGAGGCATCCAGTACAGGTAATATAACATTAAGAGGTAAAGCGTTAAAATTAGAAACTAATGCTTCAAGTGCTAGTAAAATTGATGCGTCTGAATTAATGTCCAATGAAGTATTTGCAAAAGCGTCAAGTGCAAGTGACATTAAAGTGCATGCCATTGTAAAATTAGATGCAAAAGCGGGAAGTGCAGGAACAATTTCATCGGTAAAAAGACCAAGAGAATTAAGAAACGAAGAAACAAGCGGAGGTGATATATTTATAGAATAATTTAATTAATTTTTAACATTCATTTCATAATTAATACTTAATTTTACAACGTATATTAATATATAACCCCAATTAACCATGATACAATTTGTAATTAAAATCATTGACATTGCTGTTCAATTAGTAATTCAATTTATAGAACGTATTTTTTAAAAACTCTATTTGATTCAAAAATTCTAGTCTCATAACATATTAATCCCGACTTTTTCGGGATTTTTTTTAATATATTTGTTTTTTTAAAAAAATTAAAATAATAAAAAATGATAAAATCAATCACGCTCTTCGCAATTACATTGTTTAGCTTTTCAATTGCTAACGCACAAGCTAAGTTAGAAAAAATAAAAGGTTCTAAAATTGTAACCATTTCTGTAAAAGAAGTAGAACAGTTTGAAAACGTAGAAATTGAAGAATTTTTAGATGTGTATTTCGTAAAAGGAGAAAAGACATCAATTGAAATTGAAGCCGATGATAATTTACATGACATTATTAGCTACAATGTGCTTGGAAAGACGCTAAAGTTAACAGCTTTAAAACAACCTGTTGGCGAGAAAAAAATGGCTATTAGAGTAAATTATAATGATAGCTTAAAAACAATTGTAGCGCGACATGAAAGTAAGGTTAATGCCCTTGCAGACATCTCTTTATCAAATATTACTGTTAAAAATTTTGATAAATCACAATCTTTTTTAAATATAAAGTCAACTAATTTCACTTTAATATTAACTGAT
>JBIPOM010000259.1:0-2570 GCA_044379175.1 Flavobacterium sp.
AACTCATTTTGCAATGTTTGATGATGAACAATGTACTCAAAGTATACAAATTGTAAAGGCATTTATGAAATTACCGAAATGGCTAAGAGTATTAATTAAGTAAATTATGGCATTAACAAAAAACAGCGCTTTACGTTATAAAATTCTTGATGATTGTCTAGGAAACCCAGGTAAGCGTTATACGTTTGAGGATTTAAAGGAGACAATTAACGCAGCATTAATGGAGATGAATCCTAATTGGGGAGGAATTAGTGATCGGCAATTACGTTATGACTTAAAGTATCTCGAGGATTTTTACAATGCTCCTTTGATCATCATGAAAGAAGGCCGAAAAAGATTTTATTTATATGAAAACGAGGCCCATTTTTCAATCTTTCACAATCCATTAACAAAAAGTGAAAAAGACCATCTGGAACAAGCAATTCTTTCTTTAATGCAGTTTTCAAATCGTCCTGGTTTTGATTGGCTCAATAATTTAGGACCAATTTTCAAGGATAAAATTAACAGTACTCAAGTCAAATCGGTAATTGAATACGAATCAAATTTAGACTATGAAGGAAACAACCTTGTTTCGGAAATATTCAGTGCGATTTTGAATAAGGTAGTATTGAGTTTTGATTATCAGCCATTTGTTGGTAGGAAAATACCTGTTGTTTGTCACCCTTATTTTTTGAAGCAATATAATGGAAGATGGTATGTATTTGGAAGACACGAACAGCGAGATAAAAATCAATGGCATTTTCCTCTCGAACGAATTGAAAATTTAGCCGTGACTCATGATTTTAAATATCGCTTAGATGAAACAGAGGATTGGCAAGATTATTTTTATGATATAATTGGTGTTACACGTTTTGATGAGAAAGTTGAGCGGATAATAGTACATGTAAACAAAGAAATGGCTCCATACATAAAAACGAAACCACTACATCCAACTCAAAAAATCAAGATGATCAATGACCAAACTTATGAAGTTCAAATAAATGTCATTCCGAATCTTGAATTGAATTCACTTCTCCTTTCTTTTGGAAAAAATCTCATAGTTCAAGAACCTCTGTTTTTGAAAAGGGAAATAGAAGAAATTATATCAAAAATGAATGAAAATTATCAATTAAAATAACGGTAACATGAAACACAATGTAGAAATTTCAAAAAACGTTCCGGAGTCTGTTAAGAAGGTTAATATGGAATTGATGGAAGCGTATGAAAAATTAATGATTACCATCCAAAAAACTCAAGGATGGTTAGAACATGAATATTTAAGAACAAGTGTATATAGTAAGATGACGGAAAAAGAGGGTTGTGTTTCGACAATGCATCAATGCTCAACTCCGTGGTGCCTTATCTCCTTGGGGTGCGACACGACGGGTCATTTTAGCATTATCTACAGCCTAGATACTCGTATTGAAAGTATGATCGGCCGACAATTTACAGAAACTTTTTTGCGAAGAATACATGAATTTGCAACTGGCATGGCTTCGACAAGAGTATTCCTGGGGAAATTAAATGAGGACTGTATTGGCATCTTCGAACAATTAAAAAAGGACGCCGAATATGAGAACTTTCATAAAGTAACAATTCAGGAAATGCACAATCTAGACTAAAGTTTAATTCCTGTTCAAATCAATTACCAAACGAGAAAAAATGAAGATTTTAAAAACAATTTTAATGTACACACTTATTATCGGAATTTCGCTGATTGTCTACATTAGTATTATACTTGGATTAAGTTGGATAATTTATAAATTAAGCGATGTTTTGTTTTCATATTTTGAAATCCGTTTACGATTTGAGTTAACATACATTTTTGCTGTATTATTTGTTATTTCAGTCCTTGTTGTTTTACTTTTAATTTTAGTTCAATCAAAAAAATCAAGTGCCAGGTATTTCTCAAAAGCAGGTCAATATGAAGAGGATTGCAGATGGTTTAATGATTATATGGGAGATGATTACAACGATCCTATGGATTACCCATACTAAAATACTTCCTTTATGTATTTTATCAACTATTCATTTTTTATTATTCGATCAAGGAATTTTAACTAATAACGATCGTAAATGAATGATTTGTCAAACCTTTTTCGTTTTATTCACGCCTATCACCGAGAGGTTCTGCATGGAAATTCTGTTCGGTGAAATGAATCTGCATTCAAGTTTCTTCTAAGTTTGAAATGTTTTTCATTAATATGATGCATTTCCATCTTCATCAAAGGGCATATGCTCTTGTCCCCAATGAAACATAACGTCTAATATGGGAATAAGTGATGTCCCTTTTTCACTGATGAAATATTCTACCCTCGGTGGAATTTCCGGATAAATCTTCCTGGTAATGATGCCGTCTTTTTCTAATTCACGAAGTTGTTTTGTGAGCATTTGTTTGCTGATGTCATGGATTCCCTTGTTTAATAAACCAAACCGATTGACACCAATTTGAATGAGAAATAAAAGATTAGGCTTCCATTTCCCTCCGATCATTGAAAGTGTATATTCGACAGGTGATGCAGATCTAATTTCATTTTTTTTCATTTTTTTCATTTTTTAAAGTATTGATAATCAACAATAGTCATAAAAAA
>JBIPOM010000082.1:0-9736 GCA_044379175.1 Flavobacterium sp.
AAAAATCGCAATAAATTTGAATCGTATAGCCATAAGAAGCCATTAAATTTTCGAAGGGTGTGTAACTATTTGGTAAATCGAAAACTCGATCTACAAAGTTTAACGAAATATAATCTGAGATAACTGTTTTCTTAATTAAACCACCAATTATTAATAGAAATGCACTATTAATATCGTCTTGCGATACATTTAATTTTTGATAAATTTGAGGCAAAAAATCTTTTGCTCTAACGATAGGTCCAGCAACTAATTGGGGGAAAAAGGATACGAAAAATAAATAGTCTACAAAACGCTTAGTAGGTTCAATTTCTTTTCGGTACACTTCAATAATATAACTTATAGATTGAAAGGTGTAAAATGAAATTCCAACTGGTAATATTACATCAAAAAACGCTAAATTTTCTCCAGTTACGGTATTGGTAATATCAACTAAAAAATTGCTGTATTTGAAATAACCTAAAAATCCTAAATTTAGAATAATGCTAAATGTTAAACATAGCTTTTTGTAAAAAATACTTGAAGTACGATGTACTAAATTCCCTAAATTATAATCTACAACAGCTGAACCTAAAAGTAATAAAAAGTAAATTCCACTTGATTTGTAATAAAAAAATAGTGAAAATAGTATTACATAAACCATTCGTAATGTATCGGCTTTTCTTAGTAAAATATACCAAAAATAAAACACCAAAAACAAACCTAAAAACAAGCCTGTATTAAAAAGTAATGGTTCTTTTTCATTGTAAACAAACCATTTTTCAATTACTTCGGGAGTAATTTTACCAATATTTTTATTAAACCATTCTTGCAACACTATCGCTTATTTTTCAGATTTATATAATTCGTATGATTGAATAAACGCATCGAAAAACAATTCGCCTTGTTTATCATAACCTGCGTTTGAGTAATGCACTTTATCTCTTGCCATTAATCCCATTCTTGAGTTCATTAAAATATTCTTATTTCCTCCAAAAATATCTAATAAATTCCATACCGCATAGTTTTCAGTAGGAGCCATATCAATAATTTTTTCTGCATATTTTTCAATATAAATATTTTGTGATTTCCCGTATAAAACAGAAGGTGGTGGCGTAGTAATTAAAATTGAAACTTCGGGGCATTTTTGTTTTATTCCATCAATCATTGTTTTTAAATTTCCAAAATATGTAGCAATATCTTGTTTGTCAAAACTTTCATTGGTTCCTAAAGAAATTACATATAAATCCGCTTCAAGTGCTGGTAATTGTTCGAAAAACAGTGGGAATTTATTAAAATCACTACTTTTTGCACCATTTACACCAACAGAGGAATAAGTTACACCTGCGTTTTCATTTTCTAATATTAAGCCATTTAAAGCAAATTCAGAACTATTTTCATTTCCTATAATTGTAATTTTATCAATTGGTTTTTCGGAATTATATACATTATAAAATGATGTGTTTTTTAGAACAATCGGTTCATAAACATACTTTACAGTTGAAACAGTTTTGTATGTGGTTACCGTTTTTCCGCCTGGAATTTTTAAAATTTTTCCATCTCTAATATTATCAGATATCAATCCGTTGGCGGATTTTAATTGTTTTAATGAAATATTATATTTATCTGCAATTCCGCCTAAAAATTCACCTGGTTTTACTTTATGAGAACTTATTGCAGGTGTTTTAACAGCTACTTTTTCTTGAGTAGTAAAACTTTTTTTAGCAAAAGACACATTAAAAATATTTTCGTTTTTTGGCGAAATGACTTTTAATTTTGTAAAATCGAATTGAGCATCTTTAACCAACATATCAATATGAAAGGTTTTTTGCTTAGGTTCAAATGATATTCCACTTAGACCCACTGGTTTTGATATATCTGCATATAAATTTCGAGAAGCAGAAAAACCGCCAGAACCAGTAAATTTTATAGGTGAACTATTATTTGTATTTGCTAAACTATATGGAAATGTGAAACCAAAACCAGCATTTCCAAAATTTTGTTGCATTCTATAGCGTATTTTTGCCGTAAAAATATCAGCTTGAATATGCGAATCACCAATATGAACTATTCGTACTTTTCTATCTTGATTTTCTTCTAATTGGTATAGTTTTTCAAAAATTGTAGCCAATGCTTTTTCATTAGAAATTACATTATTAAACGCTTCAAAATTTGCAGTATCAATAGCAGCATTAGTACTATCAGTTTCCACTTTTACAGAATCGGTTTGAGAAAAACCAAGTGTAGTAAAAAGTAATATGTAAAAAATTTTATTCATTTAAAGTATCCTTTATTACTGGTACCGTATCTAATACCTTTATTTTGGGTTGGTTTTTTTTCTTTGCTAATGAGCGTAATCTTTTGTACTCTTTATAACCTGTATCTATTTGTTTATAAATAAGTTGCGCAATTTCTTTCGCTCCTCTGTGATTAAAATGTGTGTAATCTTTATTTGCTTTTGCAGGTACATTTTCTACCCATTTCACCATAGAGCCATCACCACCCATAAGAGTATACAGATTTACTAAACCGGCTTCCGATTTTACTGCATATCGTTTTTGAGCCATAATTAAAGGAGCTACAGCAGAATCCGATTTCATTTGCATGTCGTACTTAGTTGATTTATCGGCAGTTGTGATAATTAAAATTGCGGCTCCAGGAAAACATTGTTTTACGTGATTTACAACTGAAGTCATTTTTCTTTCGTACCAAGAATAATTTAATGAACCGTAATTTAAAACGTTCGTTCCGAATTGTAAAATAATTAAATCGTATCCTAACTTTTGCTGAAACGCATTCATTAAGTCTATATTGAAAGACCCTAACGGCAAACCAGAATTTCCTCGAGAAGAAAAATTATCAACATGAATTCCTTTTCCATTATCAAAATTAAATCCATAAAAAGGAATAGAATCTGCATTGATAAAATTTACTTTAATTTTATTTACAGTACTTCCAATTTGCGTTGTATTTAAAATAGCGTTTGGAGTAAGTTTTTTATAAACGGTGTCTTTTCCAATAACTTGAGATAACCTTCCGTTTTTATTTTTAGAACTACCGTAAAAAAGCGTGGGATAATTTAATACTGTTGAAAAACGATTTCTTCCTGCTTTATATTTTACCCAAGTAGAATTTACAGAGTCTTTTGCAAAAAAAACAGCACCGTTAACACCAAATGAACGCAATGGACTTTTTGTTTTCAAGTACGATTGCGTTTTCCAGTTAGTAGAAAATTCATGAATAACTGAACCTCGTGACCCTGCTGATTCTGAAGTTATGTTTACAAATCCAACGCCTTCTCCACCAAAAACACTTTGAAATTGAGTACGAACATCTTGCACAATCAAGTCGCCATCTGTCATTGAATCTCCAAAATAAGCAATTCGGGCTTTTCCTTTTTTATTGGTTTCTAATTGATATAATTTTTCAAAAAACGGAATCAGGTATTGATATCCTTTATATTGTTCAAATTTTTCACTTGAAAATTTAATTCCAAGTGGATTTGATACAAATGAGATGGTTTTATTCGATAAAGTATCTTCTTCTGAAAGATTTCCAGCTTCGGCAACAGCTTCTAACATTAAACTATCCACTACAACATTTTTACTATTTGTGGTTGTTTCAGGAAATAGTTTTTTTGGTAAAAACGTTTTAAATCCAATAAAAGAAATAATTGCAATTACTACAATTAGCCAAGATTGAAAGAAATAAGTTTTGTTTTGTTTCACTTTTTATTATTTATATTATTTCAAAATTCGTTAATCAAAATTCACTGTTTAACATTTTTAAACTTGGAACTCTGAACTTGGAATTTTGAATGTTAAAATGCACTTACATACGTTCAGGAACACTAATACCTAGTAATCTGAAAGCATTTTTAATAACTTGGCTTACAGATTTTGACAATTGTACTCTAAAAACTTTTTTATCTAAATTATCCTCTCCTAAAATCGAAACATTTTGATAAAATGAATTAAATTCTTTCACCAAATCGTAAGTATAATTCGCTACTAATGCTGGACTATGATTTTCAGCAGCACTTTGAATTACTTCAGGAAATAGTTGCACTTGTTTTATTAATTCTTTTTCTTTTTCATGTAATTCAGAAAGTGTTACATCGTTACTATAATCGAAAGTAGCTTTTCTTAAAATCGATTGAATACGAGCATAGGTATATTGAATAAACGGCCCTGTATTTCCATTAAAATCTACTGATTCTTCTGGATTAAACATCATTTGTTTTTTCGGATCCACTTTTAACATATAATATTTTAAAGCTCCTAAACCAATTGTATGATACAAAATAGCTTTTTCTTCTTCAGAATAGCCATCTAATTTTCCTAAATCTTCAGAAATTTGTTGTGCTGTAGTAGTCATTTCAGCCATTAAATCGTCAGCATCTACTACTGTTCCTTCACGAGATTTCATTTTTCCAGAAGGTAATTCTACCATTCCGTATGATAAATGAAATAAATTTTCAGCCCATTCATATCCTAATTTTTTGAGAATTAAGAACAAAACTTTAAAATGATAATCTTGCTCATTACCAACGGTATAAACCATACCACCAATGTCTGAAAAATCTCTAACTCGTTGAATTGCCGTTCCGATATCTTGCGTCATATACACAGAAGTTCCATCTGAACGCAACACAATTTTTTCATCTAAGCCATCTGCTGTTAAATCTATCCAAACCGAACCGTCTTCTTTTTTAAAGAAAACACCACGAATTAAACCTTCTTCAACTACATCTTTTCCTAATAAATACGTATTACTTTCGTAATAATAACTATCGAAATCTACTCCTAAATTTGTATACGTTACAGAAAATCCATCGTACACCCACTGGTTCATAGTTTTCCAAAGTTCAATTACTTCTGGTTTCCCATTTTCCCAATCTAAAAGCATTTGTTGGGCTTCTAAAATAAGTGGTGCTTGTTTTTTTGCTTCCTCTTCTGTTTTTCCTTCCGCCATTAAAGCAGCAATTTCAACTTTATATGCTTTATCAAATTCCACATAAAAATTACCCACTAATTTATCCCCTTTTAAACCTGTTGAAGATGGCGATTGTCCGTTTCCGAATTTTTGCCAAGCCAACATTGATTTACAAATATGAATTCCTCTATCGTTAATAATTTGTGTTTTGTATACTTTTTTACCTGATGCTTTTATAATTTCAGCAACAGAATAGCCCAATAAATTATTTCTAATATGGCCTAAATGCAGGGGTTTATTTGTATTTGGTGAAGAATATTCTACCATTACTGCTTTTTCACCTTCCGTAGGCGTTACAAAGCCATACGAATTATCATTTTTTATACTATTGAAATAAGTTACGTAATATTCATCTGAAATCACTAAATTTAAAAAACCTGCAACTACATTAAATTTTGATACTTCAGTAACGTTTTCTACTAAATATTCACCTATTTTAGTTCCTATTTCTACAGGATTTCCTTTTATTTGTTTAACTAATGGAAAAACCACCATAGTAATATCTCCTTCAAAATCTTTTTTTGTAGCTTGAAATTCAACTTTTTCAATAGTAATTTGAAATAGTTTTTCAACGGCATTTTTTATAGGTTCGAAAAGAATTTCTTGTAATAACATAATCGTATTTTTAATAGCGTGCAAAGATAGAATTTTTAACCAATTGAAAAGTTCATTTGTAACAAAAATGCACAAATTTTGTCTTATGTACAAAATTCATATTTTATGCTTTAATTTCTTAAAGTTTTTACACGTTATTTAACCGCTAAATTATTATTCAAAATCATTAACATAAATCATGAAATTAAAACACATTTTCAGCGCCTTAGTATTAGTTTTTTCAACTTTAAATTTAGTAGCTCAACAAAACAACCCTGGTATTGTTACAGGGAAAATTATCGACAAAAATTCAAACGAACCAGTTGGTTTTTCAACGGTTAGTGTATTAGAAGGCCAGAAACAAGTTGCTGCCATTTCAACAAAAGAAGATGGTAGTTTTGTAATAAAAAATTTAGAATTGAAAAGCTATGTTTTAAAAGTCAACTTTATCGGATACATTGATGCATCAAAAACGATTACTTTATCTGAAGAAAACAAAGAAGTAAATATTGGAAATATTACTTTAGAATCGAATGCGAATACTATTGAAACGGTTTCTATTGTAAAAGAACGCTCCACTATTGAACAAAAAGCAGACAGAAAGGTAGTAACTATTGGAAAAGATTTAATTGCCTCTGGAACTACTGCATCGGAAATTTTTAATAACATTCCAACGGTAAGCATTGACCCACAAACCAAAGAATTAAGTTTACGTGGCAATAGCAATGTTAGAGTATTAATTGATGGAAAACCAACCAATATTGATGCGGGCCAGTTATTACAACAAATTCCATCAGCTTCCATAAAACAAGTGGAATTAATAACCAACCCATCTTCTAAATACAATCCAGAGGGAAATAGCGGAATTATTAATATTATTTTAAATAAAAACACACAAAATGGATTTAATGGTAATATTACTACTGGCTATACATTTGGAATTACACCAAAAACAAATCAGTCGTTGAACTTAAATTACAAAGTGGGTAAAGTAAATTTTTATACGAATTATGGTTTTAATCATGGGAGAAATAGAAGTTTTGGTTTTGTAGAAGCAGACCGACCAAATTTGGAAAACAGACAAGATTTCAATTTTGCGAATACCAACACCTCACATTTAGCTAAAGTTGGTGTGGATTATTACATAAATGATAATAATACTTTGTCGTTTTTTACCAACTGGAATATTGCAGATGGAAAAGGAAATTCAAATACAATTATTAATTATTATAATAATACTACGTATGCAGATGAACTTCAAACCATTACCAATAATAGCGGAAACATTACGCAAACCTACGATTTAAACTATAAACATAACTTTAAGAAAAAAGGGGAATTAATTGAGTTTCAAGCAAATTATGCCAAGACTTCAAGCGAAGATATCTCCTATTTTAGAAACAATGGCGTATTAAGATTAAATGACATAGACAGCAAAACGAATTATGCCCAGTTTAATATTGATTATACAAATCCGATAGACGAAAACTCAAAAATTGAAATGGGTTTTGAAAGTAGAATTCAAGATGGACAGAATAATTTTTATAATGAATCGCTTTTATTTTATGGTACTAATCCGTTTACTTTCAATAGAAACATTCACGCGATTTATACGAACTACAGCAAATCTTTTGGCAAATTTAGCGCACAATTAGGCGTAAGAATTGAAGAATATACTTTAGATGCCAAATTTGAAAGAAATGAAAAAAATCCAAATTTTTTTGAATCAACATCGGTTGAAGATGAGATATTTACAGCATATCCATCTGCATATTTATCTTATAAATTAGATGATAATAATACTTTTAATTTAAACTATACCAGAAGAGTAGATCGCCCAAGTATTGGACAGATAAACCCTATTAGAGAATGGACTACTCCATTGTTAGAATCAAGAGGTAATCCCGCCTTAGAACCACAATTTACAAATTCATTTGAAATTAATCATACCAAAATTTTCAGTTTAGGAAGTGTAACTTCTGCTGTATTTTACCGATTAATTAACGCTGAAATTTCGAGAGTTATCTTCCCAAATCCGTTAAACAACATTCAAAACATTATATCGTTTGATAATTTTGACAATAATAGTCAATTGGGTGCCGAAATTAATGCTAATTTAAAATTAACAAAATGGTGGTCAACCAATGCAAGTGCAGATGTATATTACAAAACTGTTCGTGGAACAGTAACAAATATAAATACAAACTTACCTGAAAATAAAGAAATAAATGTAACCACATTTAATACTCGAATAAATAATACGTTTACGGCTTCCAAAAAATTACGTTTTAATTTATTTGGAATGTACAGAAGTCGCGATTTAGGACTTCAATTTTTAAGAACCCCAATGTATAGAGTAGATTTTGGAACTAATTATACTATTTTAAAAGGAAAAGGTACTCTTTCTGCAAGAATGAATGATATGTTTAGAACACAATTTTTCGGATTTAATGGAAACATTCCTTTCCGTCAAGATGGAGAATTTAGATTTGAAAGCAGAACTTTTTATTTAGGATTCAATTACAATTTTGGAAGTGGTAAAAACAAAGAACTACAACGTAAACAACGTGAAAAAAACGAAACCCAAGGTGGTGGAATGTTTTAGGTTAAAGAAATCAAAAGACTGAAATACAAATTAAAATATCCCTGAAAAATGTAAATCGAATATTTATAATTAAAGAGGGTGTCTAAAAAGCAGTAATTCAGTCATTCAAAATTAATTTCAGAATCTAAATTTTTTGAATTTTAATTTTTTAGAGAAGCTGAAACGAGTTCAGCTTGACAAAAATAGACTTTTAGGACACTCTCTTAATAATAAAATTTACTCTAAACTCAACGTAATCTGTCCGTCATCGTCTAATTCTATGTTGAAATCTTGAATGTCTTTTGAATCAGTATCTTCAGAAACAATAGCTTCTGGTTCGTCTAACATCTCTTCATAAGGTAATGATTCTAATATGTTGATCTGTTTTATTTTATCCGTAGTCAATTGGTTTCCTAGTGCTTTAATTCCTTTCACAGCTATAAACTCATCTAAATTTACTATCTGATTGTCTCTTTGTATCCCTTTTACTTTTGAATAAATCACCTCAACTATTGGCAACCAATCAGTAGAAATAATTTCTAATTGGGATTTGTCGTGCTCAGTAATAAAAATTTCTTCTTTATTTTCGTTTTCAATTAAGAAACGTTTTACAAAATAACGCTCTTTTTCGCCATCATAATAAATAGCAGAAATTGGTTTCTTTGAATTCCATTTTTCCATTATAATCATATCTTCATCAAAATGCGTGGTCAATTCTGGAATTATGGTTTTAATTTTTCCCGATTGATTCGCGATAAGCAATCTATCGTTAGGTTTAAATTCACCTAACAACTCACCTCTTCCATCTACATTTAAACGATGAACCGTATCATCAAACCAAATTTTTCTTGGTCGAAGTGTTGAAATTCCTTTTTCTTTTAATTCAATTTTCTTGATTGGATATTTTGTAACCGTATTTCCTTTACTTGCACGACCTTTAATGGCAATATCTGAAAAATCTTGATCCCATTTCAGTTTCTTAATACTTCCAACTTGACGCAATAAAATAGTCACCACCTCAGCTTCTCCATTTGGATTAGCAGAGAAATATAAGACTTGCGAACCTGGTTTTTCTTGCGTTAAATCGTAAAATTTATCACGAGTTACTCCAGAAACATTAAATCGTTTAATAAATGTGGAACCATTTTTACCATCACGATAAATCATATTATAAATGGTGCGTTTGTCATTTTTATCGAAAACCGCAATATGAATGATATCTTTACCTACGAATTTTTTATCGTCTACTTTGGCAATCATCATTCTTCCATCTCTAAGGAAAACAATTACATCATCAATATCGGAACAATCGGCCACATATTCGTCTTTCTTCAAACCTGTTCCAAAGAAACCTTCTTCTTTGTTCACGTATAATTTGGTATTACGTAAAACTACTTTCGTAGCTTCAATCGTATCAAAACTTCTTAATTCCGTTTGACGCTCTCTTCCTTTACCGTATTTTTCTTTTAATTTGGCGAAATAATCAATAGCAAAATCAATTAAATTATCTAAATGATGTTGCACTTCTTTCATTTCGTCTTCTAACTTCGCAATAAAATCGTCCGCTTTATCCGAATCAAATCGCGT
>JBIPOM010000238.1:0-2523 GCA_044379175.1 Flavobacterium sp.
CTACCAGGCACACGTCGAAGTCCTTGTGGATTTCATCCCTCAGGCGCTTGCATGTGGCATCGGACGTCAGGGCGGAATGCAGCCGTTTGATGGCTGAATCGAATGTCACGATGCCGGTTTCGGACGCCAGCTCTTCGGAGCGTTTAAGAGCATAATTCTTCAGCGACTCAAAGTCGGCGCCCACTTTTACGGTAGGTGTAGCCAGGACCGTCTTCGTGCAGATGATGCATTTGCTCACGGCCGGAGGCATCCTGCCGTTCGCCACCTCGGCTCGCCACCAGTCCTGGGCGATCTGAGTCACGAGGGAGTTGCCCGCCTGCATTTCTCCTTCGATGGGAGGCAGTCCGGCCTTCGGGCCGTAGTCCCGGTAGGCCATGTGGCAGAAGGAGTGGATCGTGCTGATGAACATCCCTCCGAGCTGCCTTTGTGCCGATGCCGCGTTTTCTTCGATGAACTTAGCCCTCAGGCGCTGTCTCATCTCCTGTGCGGCAGCCGTCGTGAAGGTGACCATCAGGACTCGGCGAATATCCCGATTATTCGCCAAGAATGGCTTATCGCTCTGGCAGGCTATCCGGTGGACGAGCCCAACCAGATTGTAGGTCTTCCCCGCGCCCGCGCCCGCCTCGATTACGGCGAACTGGGGCTTCATCTTCAGTTCCTGCAGTTTGAATTCTTCGCTCATGATTAACTCTGAGGTCATTTGATTCCGAAGGCGGATTTGAACTCGACGTTTTTCCGCGTACATTTCTTGAGTCCGAGTTTCTCGAATTCTTCCATGAATTTTCGCGATGATTCGGCGTAGTCATAGGCTGCGGGGGCTATCAGGGCGACGTGCCTATCGACTTTGTCTCCCCTCATGAATTTCTTCCCTTCGATATATTCGCTTTTGAGTAAATGATCGAACTTTCCGGATGCTGCGTGCCAGATGAGCGCTCCGGTCGATTTGGGGCCCCAGGCGTAAGTCTCGGATATGGCTTTGGGGGCCAGGGCTTGGAGTACATGATAGATCTTAGATCCTAGCTCTTTGTCCTTAAATGCAAAGGCATGCGCGCCACCATACTTCGGCTTTCCAGTGTCATCCGTCTCGTCGGGTTCGAGCAGGACGATTCCTTTCAATTGTTCACCATTTCGTGCCATGGCCGAGGCCAGCGCCAGTGCTTGGATTATCGGCGCACCGTTCTTTTCTTCTAAGTCTTTGCTTGTACAGGCCGCGAGCCAGCCTTTGGAGATGAACACCACTGGCATCGATCGAAAACTTGCCGAGATTTGAGGCCTTGGAGCATCCTTGAAAAGTGATTCGATGCCTAGTTTCCAATTTCCGGTGTCGGCTTCGCCGGCAATATTGTCTTTGGCGTCATTGGCTTCCTCGATTGTCGCTTTGAAGTGTTCGCGACCTTCATCGCGTGTGTCGAAGTGCCCCGAGAGCTTCGCTTCATCCCAGCTGGGCTTACGGCCTAAGGTCTTGATGAAGGCTTCGACCCAATTTTTTGCCGCGAAATGCCCGTGCGCGTAGGGATCATCGAGCACCTCGTCCGAGTGCAGTTCGGTCTTCAGGTATGGAACTTCGATGTTCAATGAGCTGAGTACGCCTCTTGTCGGGTTACCCCAGAATTCTACCCACTGGCCCAAGCTCAGCTTGGATATGTCGATCGGTAGGTCAGGTCCCGGCTTACGCTTTACCTTGGGTTCCCCTAGCTTTACGGCGACCTGTGCCGCTATCGGGTCATGGGTGGTCAGGTTGTCGCGTGTGGACTTTAGGACTTTAGGGTCGATGGTGATGCTTGCCTCATGCGAGAAGAGCCCGTGGCGGGTCTCCCTGAAGCCTTTATGGAGCTGGTGGCAGGCCCCCCGAAGGATTTCCACGGGCAGGGCTGCGGAGGCGTCCTTCCCTCCGGTCACGTATCCCGGGTAGGTGCAGATGATTCGGCTCTCGGCCGCGCAGATAGCCAGAAGGAAGGCATGCATTCCGGCCTCTTCTTGCTGTTCGCGGTACTTTTTCGCACTGGCCTTAGGATTGGTCCTTAGCTCGGGCCCTGGGCTCAGGCCTCTGATCGGATAGGTGCCATCGGCCATGCCGACGAACGCGATGACCTTTGCCGGATGGATGTGGCCCGCTTTCAGGGGAGCTAAGACCGCATGGCCGTTGATGAATTGTCCCTTCGCGAAATCAAAGTCGAGTTGCTCGATGGCGAACGATGCGAAAATCTGGATGGGTACCGGGTTTTCGTCGGCATTAGCCGCCATGGCTTCCATCTTGCCCAGTGCGCCGAGCATGGCCGCTGCCGACTCTCGGAATCCATATTCAGTGGGAAGGAGAGCCTTGACCGTCTCTGAGAATCGACCAACCCATTCCTGCAGAGGCTTGGGCGTCAACGCGTAGTCGCACCATTCCCGGCTAGCCTGAATGAGTTCCAGCAGGTCGGCGGTGAGTTCCGTGTCGTTTTTTCCTTCAATGCCAAGGAAGGGAAGGGTGGAAGGTTCACCCGATAAGCCGGCCCCCTTGGGTAATGCGGTTCCGAGGAT
>JBIPOM010000083.1:0-9555 GCA_044379175.1 Flavobacterium sp.
GTTTATAAAATGTCATTTAAAGACCACAGAGGTTTGGTAATGAAAAATCTAACTTCGGATTTTACTTACACCAAAAAGAATATTTTATTAAATGAATTAATTTTAGAAACAGAAAACTCTTCGTTTAAAGGAAAAACAGAGTTACGTTACGTTAGAAAAGATTTCAAAGATTTTAATAATAAAGTAATTTTTGATTTAGATATCAAAGAAGGTAAAATTTCTAGTAACGACTTAAATTACTTTTATCCTGAATTCGGAAAAAATCAGAAATTTTATATCGATTCACATATTTTAGGAACTTTAAATGATTTAAAATTTAATAATCTGAAATTCAATGATTTAAATGATAATGAAGTAGTTGGAAATCTTCAGCTTAAAAATATTTTTGGTAAAGGTGAACAAAAGTTTTATTTGAAAGGTAGTTTCGACAGATTATCAGCAAGTCAAGCTAGTATTAGTAAAGTTTTACCGAATCTTTTAGGGAAAAACTTACCAAAACAATTACAAAAACTTGGTCGTGTTGATATAAAAGGAAAAGTAGAACTTACTGAAAAATGGATTATTGCCGATGTGGATTTATTTTCGAAATTGGGTCGTGCAATGGGCGATTTTAAAATGAATAAAATAGACACTATTGACCGTGCGACTTATATAGGAAAATTTCAGTTGGAAAATTTTAATTTAGGTGCATTCTTAGATGAAAAAGATTTGGGTTACGCCTCTGTAATATTAGATATTAACGGTACAGGGTTTTCTAAAAAATATTTAAATACAAAACTGAAAGGTAATATTGGACAATTTAAATACAATGGGTACTCATATAAAAATATAGATGTAGACGGAACTATGAAAATGCCCTATTTTAAAGGACATTTTCATAGTAAAGATCCCAATTTATTGTTAACTTTTGATGGTTTAGTTGATTTAAGTAAGAGAAAAAAAATATATGATTTTGCTATTGAAATTGAATATGCTAATCTTAAAAAAATAAATTTATACACTAAAGATGCTACTTCAATCTTGGCGGGCTCAATAGAAATGCAGGCGAAAGGCAACTCTTTCGACGATTTAGCAGGTACCCTAAATTTAGAAAATATTTCCTACATCAATCCGAAAAATAAATATTATTTCGATTCAGCTTCGGTTACTTCATCATTTGATAATCAAAACATTAGAACTGTTTCCTTTCAATCGGATGATATTATTGAAGGTCAAGTTACAGGGAAATATCAAACCAAACAATTTAAAAAAATAGTTGAAAATGCTGTTGGTAGTTTATATGCAAATTATTCACCACATAAATTATCCAAAAATCAATTTTTAGAATTTGACTTTACGCTATATAATAAAGTCTTAGAAGTATTATATCCTGAAATTTCTATTGCCGAAAACACCCATTTTAAAGGAGAAATTAATGCCGATGCTGGTTTGTTTCAGTTTGATTTTAAATCACCATTTGTACATGCTTTTGAAAATAAATTTAATGGAATAAAAATTGATATCGACAACAAAAACCCACTTTATAATGCCTATATTGAATTAGATAGTCTTAATACTAATAATTATAAGGTATCTGAATTTAGTTTAATTAATTTAACTTTAAACGATACATTATTTGTTAGATCAGAATTTAAAGGAGGCGACAAAGGAAAAGATAAATTCGATTTAAATTTATATCATACTATAAACAAAGAAAAACAATCGATTTTAGGTTTTAAAAAATCAGAAATTACATTTAAAAATTTTCAATGGTTTATTAATGAAAATGAAACGGATGGAAATACTATAATTTTCGATAAACAATTTAAAAATTTCAATTTCAATCAATTAACTTTATCTCATAATAATCAGTTTATTGATTTTAATGGAATTATGAATGGTGCTACTTATAAAGATTTTAATTTCACATTTAATGATGTAGATATTTCCAAAATTACACCAGATATAAAAAATTTAAGCCTTGGTGGAAATTTAAACGGAAACTTAAAATATAAACAAGATAATTTGGTTTATGAACCTTCAACTAACTTAACAATTGATGGTTTACAAATAAATAATGACGATTTAGGAAATTTGAAATTGAAAGTATTTGGCGATGAAAATTTTAAAAAATTTAATGTTGATGCCTCAATAATTCATCAAGATGAAGTAACTTTTTCAACAATAGGAACAGTAGAAATTGCTAATAATCAAACCATATTGGATTTAGAAGCTGTTTTTGAAAACTTTAATATTAAACCTATTGGAGGTTTCTTAACTGGCGTATTAGATAATGTTAGAGGTTTAGCTTCAGGGAAAACTAATGTGGTTGGTTCTATTGATAATCCAGATGTAGATGGCGTATTATATTTAAATAATGCAGGTTTACGTGTACCTTATTTAAATGTTGATTTCGATTTCGATAAAAATTCAAAAATTGATTTAACACAAGAAAAATTTATATTTAGAGATATTGATATTTCTGATGTAAATGAAAAAACAAGGGGAATATTAAGTGGATCCATTTCGCATAAAAAATTTGGTAATTGGGAAATGGATTTAAAAATTGCAACAAATAAACTTTTGGTTTTAGATACTAAAGATGCTGACGATGCTTATTATTTTGGAAAAGCATATTTTGATGGTTTTGCCACAATTGAAGGTCCTGTAGAAGCATTAGTGATAAATGCAGAGGGTGAAAGTGCAAAAGGAACCTCAATCAAAATTCCAGTGAACGATTCTGAAACGGTTAGCGATAATGGTTTGATTCATTTCACTACCCCTGAAGAAAAATTCGGAAGCTTAAAGAGTAAAAATAAGGTAACAAAAACCTATAGAGGTATCGATTTGAATTTTAATTTTGCTATTACACCAAATGCAGAAATTGAAGTAATATTAAATCGAGAAACAAATCACTCAATGAAAGGAACTGGAAATGGATCAATGTTTATGAATATTAATACATTGGGTAAATTTCAAATGACAGGCGATTTCATTGTTGATAAAGGAGAGTATTTGTTTCGATACGGAAGTATTATTGATAAAAAATTTAATGTTAAAACTGGAGGAACAATTAGTTGGGAAGGCGATCCTTTGGGTGCTAAATTAAATTTAGAAGCAGTAAGTACTAACATTACTGCAAATCCAAATGTTTTATTAGAAAATACTTCATTTAATAAAAAAATCCCTACTGAAGTTAGTATACTTATATCAGGTGAGTTGAACGCACCACAATCAGACTTCAATATCAACTTTCCAAATGTAAGTTCTGTTTTAAAAAGTGATCTTGATTATAGATTGCAAGATAAAGACTTTAGACAGCGACAAGCTTTTGCATTACTTGCAACAGGTAGTTTTTTTGATCCAACTAATAGCACCAATTATTTTGGTTCTTTATTTGAAAAAGCTAGTAGTATATTTGGTGATGTTTTATCTGATGGTGAAAATAAAATGCAACTAGGTGTAAACTATCAAATTGGGGATAGACAACAAGAAATTTCAGACAGAGCGTTAGTTACTTTATCAACTCAAATTAATGATAAAATTACTATAAACGGAAATGTTGGAGTTCCGGTAGGCGGCATTAATCAATCGTATGTTGTTGGAAATGTAGAAGTAGAATTGCGTTTAACTTCTGAGGGTAACTTAACAGCTCACGTTTTTAACAGAGAAAATGATTTGAATTCAAATACTATTGGTCAAAATATAGGTTACACTCAAGGATTAGGTTTGACTTACAATGTAGATTTTGACGATTTTAAGGAATTGCTACAAAAATTGTTTAAATCTCAAAAAAGTATCGAAAAAACTAACAAACCAGAAGATGAATCAGATAATTTTGAAATCAACCCAGAGTTTTTGAATTTTATCGAAGAAACAAGAAAAAAACAAATCAAAGAAGAAAAAAAAGTTGATCCTAAAAACAATGTTCCAGACGTTAATGATGTACATTAATTTAATAATTTTTCTAAATTTTAAGAAATTTATTAACGAAAACGTTTGAAAGTAAGGATATATTTTAAAATAAGTCTTTTCTTAGCATAATATGTAATTTCCTTTATTAATTTTACAAATAATATACAATTAAGTATGACAACAGCGATTAAAAAAATTGGGGTTTTAACTTCAGGTGGTGACTCGCCGGGTATGAATGCTGCTATAAGAGCCGTAGTTCGTGCTTGTGCTTATTATAATATTGAGTGTGTAGGAATTTATCGTGGTTACCAAGGTATGATTGAAGGAGACTTTAAATCTATGGGACCTCGTGATGTAAAAAATATTATAAATAAAGGTGGCACTATATTAAAAACTGCGCGTTCAAAAGATTTTATGACAAAAGAAGGTCGAAAAATTGCTCACGATAATTTAAAGGCAAGTGGCGTAGATTCTTTAGTGGTTATTGGTGGTGATGGTTCGTTTACAGGTGCAGAAATTTTTAATGAAGAATTTGGTTTTTCTGTTATTGGAATTCCAGGTACGATCGATAATGATATTTTTGGAACCAGTCATACTTTAGGATATGATACAGCTTTGAATACAGTGGTGGAAGCTATTGATAAAATTAGAGATACAGCCAATTCTCATAACCGTTTATTCTTTGTAGAAGTAATGGGAAGAGATGCCGGACATATTGCATTGAATGCAGGAATAGGAGCAGGAGCAGAGGAAATTTTAATTCCAGAAGAAGCTTTTGGTTTAGACCGACTGGTTGATTCTTTGAAGAAAAGTAAAGAATCAGGCAAAACATCAAGTATAGTAGTTGTTTCTGAAGGGGATAAAATAGGTAAAAACGTTTTTGAACTTAAAGATTATGTAGAGGAAAATATGCCTGAATATGACGTACGTGTTTCGGTACTTGGCCATATGCAGCGTGGCGGTTCACCATCTTGTTTTGATAGGGTTTTGGCTTCTAGATTAGGAGTAAAAGCAGTAGAAAGTTTATTAGAGGGTAAATCTAATTATATGGTAGGATTACAATACGATAAAATTTGCTTAACACCTTTAGAACAAGCTATTAAAGGACAAAGTGAAATTGATTTAGAACTTGTAAAAGTTTCAGATATCGTATCTTCATAATAAAAGGCAAAAGTAAAAAGTAAAAAGGCAAAAGTAAAAAGTAAAGAGTGCTTTTCAACTCAATTAACTAAAGGATTCCATAGGAATCAAATATTTAAAAATTATGTCAACAGTAAAATTAGGAATTAACGGATTTGGTAGAATTGGTAGAATTGTTTTTAGAGAAACATACAACAGAGACAATGTAGAAGTTGTAGCCATAAACGATTTATTAGATGTAGATCATTTGGCGTATTTATTAAAATATGATTCAGTTCACGGACGTTTTGCTGGAAAAGTAGAAGTTAAAGACGGAAAATTATACGTTAACGATAAATATATTCGTGTAACAGCAGAAAGAGATCCAGCACAAATTAAATGGGATGAAGCAGGAGTAAACGCTGATGTTGTAGCAGAATGTACTGGTTTTTTCACCACTAAAGAAACAGCAAATGCTCATATTGTAGGTGGTGCAAAAAAGGTAATTATATCGGCACCTTCATCCGACGCACCGATGTTTGTTATGGGTGTAAATCATGAAAAAGCAACTGCTGCAGATACTGTAGTTTCTAATGCATCATGTACTACCAACTGTTTAGCGCCTTTAGCAAAAGTAATTCACGATAATTTCGGAATTGTAGAAGGGTTAATGACAACAGTTCATGCTTCTACTTCAACTCAAATGGTTGCTGATGGTCCTTCCAAAAAAGATTGGAGAGGTGGTCGTGCCGCTTCAGTAAATATTATTCCATCTTCAACAGGTGCTGCAAAAGCAGTAGGACAAGTAATACCAGATTTAAATGGTAAATTAACAGGAATGTCTATGCGTGTACCAACTGTTGATGTTTCTGTAGTAGATTTAACAGTAAAATTAGCTAAAGAAACTACCTATACAGAAATTATGAGTGTATTGAAACATGCTTCTGAGACTTCAATGAAAGGTATTTTAGGATATACAGAAGATTTAGTAGTATCTCAAGATTTTGTTTCAGATACACGAACTTCAATCGTTGATGCTCATGCTGGAATTGGTTTAAATTCGACTTTCTTTAAATTGGTTTCTTGGTACGATAATGAATACGGATATTCTTCTAAATTAATCGATTTAGCTGTACATATCAATTCTTTAAAATAAATATTATCAAATAGAATATAGAATTCACAAATTTTCTATATTCTATTTTCTATACTCTATATTCTAAAAAATGAAATTACTTGTAGATAGTGGTTCCACTAAAGCAGATTGGATAGCCATAGACACTAACGGAAAGGTATTATTTACCACACAATCTTTAGGATTAAACCCAGAAGTGTTAACTAAAGAAGAAATAATTGCTCGTTTAGACGATAAATTTGATATTTCTCATAATAAAGATAAAGCCGCTCATTTGTTTTTTTACGGTGCAGGATGTGGAACTGATCGTATGAAAAACTTCTTAACTGACGTATTTAAAGATTATTTTAAAAATGCTTCTGTTAATGTTTATGAAGATACCTATGCTGCTGTTTTTGCTACTACACCAAAGAATCAAGAAGCGATTGTTTGTATTTTAGGAACAGGTTCTAATTGTAGTTATTTTGATGGGCACGTTTTACATCAAAAAGTTCAATCATTAGGTTATATTGCTATGGATGATTGTAGTGGAAATCGTTTTGGTCGTCATTTATTGCGTGGTTATTATTTTAATAAAATGCCTGCGAATTTAGCTACTGAATTTGAAAAAGAATTTGATGTAGAACCAGATGCTGTAAAAGAAAATTTATATAAAAAACCAAATCCTAATGCATATTTGGCGACTTATGCTAAATTTTTAATTAAACATAAAAATACCGAATTTTGTAAGAAATATATTGAAGAAGAATTAGTTGCATTTGTTGAAAATTACATCATGCAGTTTGAAAATTGTAAAGAAGTTCCTGTTCATTTTGTAGGTTCTATCGCTTTTTATTTAAAAGAAGAATTAGAAGCCGTTTTAAATGAATACGGAATCAAAATAGGGAATGTGTTAAGACGTCCAATAGACGGATTAATAGAATTTCATGTCGCTAATAATTAATAATAATTAGCAAAAGTTAATTTGTTTTAAAAGCCCGAGTAGCGAAAGTTACTTGGGCTTTTTATTTTTTGTGATATGATTTAGATTATCTACTATTCTATGCGAGTAAAATTTAGTATTTTTGTAATATAAATAGAAAGAATGAAAGTAACACAAGTATTTAAAAATTTTTTTGAAAGCGAAAAAGTGGGCGGCTTGATATTATTGGTTTGCACCATAACGTCATTAGTATTAGCTAATTCTGCTTTTGGAGAAAGTTACCATCATTTTTGGTTAACCGAATTTTCAGGAAAACCATTAGAATATTGGATTAACGATGGTTTAATGACCATTTTCTTTTTATTAATTGGATTAGAATTAGAAAGAGAAATCTATCAAGGCGAATTGTCTAATATTAAAGATGCCTTATTACCCATATTTGCTGCTATTGGAGGAATGGTAGTTCCTGCGGGAATTTTTTTAGCATTTAATTTTGGTACAGCAACACAATCAGGTGCAGGAATACCTATGGCAACTGATATAGCATTCGCTATAGGAATTTTATCTTTATTAGGTAACAGAGTACCATTGTCATTAAAAATATTTTTAACTGCTTTAGCCGTTATTGACGATTTAGGCGCCATATTAATTATCGCCATTTTTTATACGAAAACCATTTTGTGGAGCAATTTAGCCATCGCTTTAGTCATATTTGTATTTCTTTATGTTTTGGGTAAATATTTTAAAGTTAAAAACCTACTTCCTTATTTAATTGGTGGGGTTTTTATGTGGTATTTTATGCTGCATTCAGGTGTACACGCTACAATCACAGGTGTACTATTAGCTTTTGCTATTCCATTTGGAAGCGGTGGAATTAAATCTACTTCTTATATTTTACAACATATTTTACATAAACCTGTGTCGTTTTTAATCTTGCCTATTTTTGCCTTAGCGAATACCGCTATTCTAATGAATGGTAATTTGGCAGAAGTGGTAACAGAAAACTACAGTTTAGGAGTAGCATTAGGCTTAGTAGTTGGTAAACCATTAGGTATTTTTATTCTTACTTTTCTGGTTGTAAAAATAGGTTGGTGCCAACTTCCAAGTGATATGAATTGGAAATCCGTTTTAGGTGTTGGCTTTTTAGGCGGAATTGGCTTTACAATGTCTATTTTTATTACACTTTTAGCGTTTGATACACCAGAAATAATTAATAATACGAAATTAATAATTGTATTTTCCTCATTAATTGCTGGAGTAATTGGATTTTTATTTTTAAAAATTACATTAAGACAAAAAACGGAAGTCTAATCTTTTATTAGATGCCTAAACATTTCAGATTATTTATAAAATAAGAATCAGGATTTGATTTTTCTTTATAAATTTCAGAGTTTAACTCTGGTTTAATCACAAAATTTACGTCTCCAGTTGCAGCTGTAATTTTAATTAAATATACTTTTGATGTTTTTAAATCTTCAAAATTTTCTGGAGTGAAATAAAAGAAACCAGTTAAAATTCGTAAATTATTTTTTTCTATCTCATCATATTGCAAGTCGTTGCACGTTTCAGTATCTATAGAATTAATAAGTTTAACTTGTTTTCCATTTGCCATTTCTAAAAATATTTTTGTGTTCTTGTCTATGCAAATTGGAGTTAAGAAATCTTTACTTTTTTGTAGGTATTGAAAATTTACACCAATAAAACCATCAACATCAAAAAGTTTAAATGTTAAAAATGATGTAGTATTCCCAAAAACATTTTCATCAATAATTTTATCTTTTAAAACTCTAGTATTACTTGTATCAGTTACTATATCTAGTTCATATTCACATGGTTTGTCTTGTCCAAATGAAAATTGAACCAATAGTAAGAAAGTCGTTATTTTTAAAAGCATTTTCATTGCTGTAAATTTTAAGTTATTTATATTTTTGTGCAAAGTAAAACAATTTTTTCGTTATTTAAGTTGGTAGTAAAAAAAGCATAAACAGCTCCACCGTCTGCAATTTTAAATTTTTTTCTAATTTCTTCTACGGTTAAGGGAAAGTTGCGTGTTGTAATATTCATCTTCTTGCCTTCAAGGTGCTTTTTAAGATTTTCTTTTTTAAACGGAATCACTTCATTAATTTTAAATCGTCTTCCTGGAAAATCTACTAATTCCGAATGGGTAAATAAATGTGAATGCGGATGTAATTTAGAAATATGTAGTGCATCGCACAAATAATCTACACCACCAGATTTTAGTAAAGGCGCATTCGGTTCATATAAAAATTCTTGTGGTAAACTAAAGCGAGCTGGCGTATGGTTACCCAAAATAAAAGTAGTACAATCCGTTTTTTCCTTTTGAATGTTTACGGCAAATAGTTCAATTTCATCATTATATCCTTTTTCTAAAAGCCATAGAATTTCTTTTACTTCGTTTTCAATGGCTACGATATGAATGGCTTTTATGTTTTCTAATTCCATACAACCCGCTGTAATATCTAAT
>JBIPOM010000009.1:0-30220 GCA_044379175.1 Flavobacterium sp.
TAACGAATAAAAAACGCCCCAAAAGGAGCGTTTATATATTTATTAACGTTTTTTAACGCTGTAAATTTTTAGCTTCAATACTCATTGTGGCGTGTGGTACGATTTTTAATCGTTCTTTGTTAATTAGTTTACCGGTTACTTTACATAATCCGTATGTTTTATTTTCTATTCGCACTAAAGCGTTTCTTAAATCACGAATGAATTTTTCTTGACGAATGGCCAATTGTGAATTCGCTTCTTTACTCATGGTTTCGCTCCCTTCTTCAAACGCTTTGAATGTTGGAGAAGTATCTTCCGTTCCGTTATTAGAATCGTTTAGATACGCACTTTTAATTAATTCTAAGTCGTTTTTAGCTTTGTCTAACTTTAAATTAATTAATTCTTTAAATTCTTGTAATTCTGCATCTGAGAATCGTATTTGTTGATCTATCATAATTGACATTTTTAAAATTTTTTAATTTCAGTAAAATAGTGCCAAAAGGAACTATTATTTTGAAATTAGTACTGTTGTTTTTAACTCATCAAACTCAATTTCCATACCATTTGTTATTTCTGATACAAAAATTAGTTCGTTTGTTAGTGTTTCTGATTTGATGTACGATTCATTTGCGAGTACCGCTTGTTCAATAATTTCATTTTTTAATAATTGAACTTTTATTTTATCTGTTACATCAAAACCAGAATCTTTACGAATATTTTGAATTCTGTTTACTAACTCTCTTGCTATACCTTCCTTACGTAATTCTTCAGAAATCGTAATATCTAAAGCTACTGTAATTCCATTTGAATTGGCCACTAACCAACCCGGAATGTCTTGAGAAGAAATCTCTACATCTTCGACTGTTAAAGTAATACTTTTTTCAGAACTGTTAATAGTTATTTCGCCCAATTTATCTAATTCATTAATTTGATCTTGCGAAAAAGACTGTATCTCTTTGGCAATCAATCCCATATCTTTTCCAAAACGAGGTCCTAAAGCCTTAAAATTAGGTTTAATTTGTTTAATTAATACCCCAGAAGCGTCTTCTAACAACTCAATTTCTTTTACATTAACTTCTGCCTTAATTAGGTCTTCAATAGCTAAAATTTCAGATTTAAAAGTCTCGTCAAGTACTGGAATCATTACTCTTTGTAAAGGTTGACGTACTTTTATCATTTCTTTCTTTCGAAGTGATAAAACCAGTGAAGAAATAGTTTGTGCTTTCTGCATTCTACTTTCCAGTGATTTATCAACAAAGTTTTCAACCGAAACTGGGAAAACAGATAAGTGGATACTTTCAAAATTTTCCTTATTAGTATTGGCATTCAGGTCTTTATACAGTCTGTCCATAAAGAAAGGTGCTACCGGTGCTGCTAATTTTGCAACCGTTTCTAAGCAAGTATAAAGCGTCTGATAGGCGGCAATTTTGTCTTGAGCATAGTCACCTTTCCAAAATCTACGACGACATAAACGCACATACCAATTGCTTAAATTCTCTTGCACAAAATCAGAAATTGCTCTTGTAGCACGTGTAGGCTCATATTCTGCATAAGCAGCATCAACCACTTGAATAAGCGTATGTAATTCCGATAAAATCCAACGATCAATTTCAGGTCTTTCTGCTAACGGAACTTCGGATTCACTGTAGTTAAAACCATCAATATTAGCATATAAAACAAAGAAAGAATAGGTGTTATAAAGCGTCCCAAAGAATTTTCTACGAACCTCAGCAATACCTTCTAAATCGAATTTTAAATTATCCCACGGATTGGCATTTGAAATCATATACCAACGCGTAGCATCAGGGCCATATTCAGCTAACGTGTCAAATGGATCGGCAGCATTTCCTAAACGTTTTGACATTTTTTGTCCGTTTTTGTCTAATACTAACCCATTAGACACCACGTTTTTATAAGCAATTTTATCAAAAACTAAAGTAGAAATGGCGTGAAGGGTATAAAACCAACCACGTGTTTGATCCACTCCTTCCGCAATAAAATCGGCAGGAAAGTCTTTGTTTTCATCAATTTTTTCCTTGTTTTCGAAAGGATAATGCCATTGTGCATAAGGCATCGCACCCGAATCGAACCAAACGTCAATTAAATCAGTTTCACGTTTCATTGGTTTTCCAGATGCAGAAACCAATACAATTTCGTCTACCACATTTTTGTGTAAATCGACTAAATCGTAATTTTCTTCAGTCATATTTCCGATTTCGAATCCTTTAAATGGATTTTCAGGCATAAAACCAGCGGCAATTGCTTTTTCAATTTCGTTGTATAATTCTTCTACAGAACCTACTAAAATTTCTTCTGTGCCTTCTTCGTTTCTCCATATTGGCAATGGAATTCCCCAATATCTTGAACGTGATAAGTTCCAATCATTAGCGTTTTTCAACCAATTTCCAAAACGTCCTTCTCCAGTAGCTTTCGGCTTCCAGTTGATGGTTTCGTTTAAATCGAACATTCGGTCTTTGATTTCGGTTACTTTAATGAACCAAGAATCTAACGGATAATATAAAATAGGTTTGTCTGTTCGCCAGCAATGTGGGTAACTGTGTACGTATTTCTCAACCTTAAAGGCTTTGTTTTCTTCTTTTAATTGGATAGCAATTTCTACATCGGCAGAGCGTTCTGGTGCTTCGCCTTCGTTGTAATATTCGTTTTTAACATATTTGCCAGAATATTCGCCCAAACCTTGAATAAATTTTCCTTGCAAATCTACTAAAGGAACTGCATTCCCATTTTCATCTAAAACTAACATTGGCGGCACTTCTGGAGTAGCTTCTTTGGCTACTTTAGCATCATCTGCTCCAAAAGTAGGTGCAGTGTGTACAATTCCTGTTCCGTCTTCTGTAGTTACGAAATCTCCAGCAATTACTCGAAACGCATTTTCAGGATTTTGATACGGCAACGCTAATGGCATCAATTGTTCGTAACGAATTCCGACTAAATCTGAACCTTTGCATTCGGCTAAAATTTGGTATGGGATATTTTTATCTCCTGCTTTAAAATTTTCAAAATCAGCCTTTTCAGAACTTTCAAAAAATCCTTTTCCAAATTGTTTTCCTACTAAATTCTTCGCCAAAATAACATTTACAGGCTCAAAAGTATATTGATTAAATGTCTGTACTAAAACATAATCAATTTTTGGTCCCACCGTTAAAGCGGTATTACTTGGCAACGTCCAAGGAGTAGTCGTCCAAGCTAAAATATGTATGTCTCCAAAATCTTGTAAAAAGTTTGGTAACGTTTCGTTTTTGGATTTAAATTGTGCTACAACAGTAGTATCGGTAACATCTCTATACGAACCAGGTTGATTGACTTCGTGCGAAGACAAACCTGTTCCTGCTTTTGGAGAATACGGTTGAATGGTGTAGCCTTTGTAAAGCAAATCTTTGTTGTAAATTTGTTTTAGTAGCCACCAAACCGATTCCATATATTTTGATTTATAGGTTACATACGGATCTTCCATATCTACCCAATAGCCCATTTTTTCGGTTAAGTCATTCCAAACGTCGGTATAACGCATTACTGTTTTCTTACACGCTTCGTTGTAATCTGAAACAGAAATGGTTTTTCCAATATCTTCTTTTGTGATTCCTAAAGCAGCTTCAGTACCTAATTCTACAGGTAATCCGTGCGTATCCCAACCCGCTTTTCGTTTTACTTGAAAACCTTTTTGAGTTTTATATCGACAAAAAATATCTTTAATAGCACGCGCCATCACGTGGTGAATTCCAGGTAATCCGTTTGCAGAAGGTGGTCCTTCAAAAAATACAAATGGTTGGTTTCCTTCACGTGTAGATACACTTTTTTCAAAGATGTTATTTTCCTTCCAAAAATCAAGAACTTCTGATGCCACAGTTGGTAAGTCAAGTCCTTTGTATTCCGTAAATTTTGTACTCATTTTGTCGCTATCTTAAATCAATTTGCGAAAGTAAGGATTTAAAGAGAAAAGGCAAAAGGTATAGGGCAAAAGTTGCAGGTTAAGAAAAAACTTCTTTTAAGACGTCTAACGATTTTGGTTTTTTAAAACCGTCTAAATGAATGGCATAATAATCTAAAAGAATTTTTAACAGTATTTGTCGCTCTGTTCCTGCAAATACTTTTTGATTTTCGTCATATTTTAATCGTAATGCTTTTTTAAGCAAGTTCGTTTCATGTGCGTTTAGGCAACTTGTACCTTGAAATGGAGAAAACACACCATCAATCATTTCAAAATAAGTAAAATCTGTTTCTTGTATTTGTGGATAAAATCCTAAAAATTTTGTGAGTTCTAAAAGAAAAATCAAATGAAAATTTGAAACCGAATCATTCGCATCTAACCACAATAAAGACGTTTCTAAAAATGAAAATAAATTCTCGTTTTTTTCTTCTTCAAAAACACTATTATTTACAACTTCAGACAAGAAAAAAACCATAGCACTTTTTACAATATCCGTATTTATATTTTGATAATTATGTGCGAGTTTTACTTCTTTAAAATGCTCTAAAGCCCCTTTATTTTTATGATTGGCTTCAATATCTAAAATAGTTAATGGCTGAAAATAAGCTATTTTTTGATTTGATTTTTTGGAAGAAAAAGCACTTGCTATGAAATACGATTTTAACCCGTCTGATTGCGTAAAACATTTAACAATTAAACTTTTTTCTTGGTACTTAATGGCACTTAAAACAATGGCTTTAGTTTTTATTTGCATTATCTTATTACCATTATTTTTTTAACCGTAGTTTCAGCGGCATCACTTGACGAAACAAAAACTATGTATACGCCAGAAGCGACTTTGTATTTTCCAAACGCAGTGGTGTCCCATTCTACCGTTCCGCCAGAAGAGGTGGTTTCAAAAACTAAATTTCCTTCAATGTCTGTAATTTTTAAATTGACTTTGTCCATCAATCCAGAAATTTTTACTGTTCCTGAGTATTCTGGGCGAACTGGATTTGGATACACATACACGTTCTGTAAATTATCATCACCTTCTGTAGCAGAACCTAAAAAGGAAACCAAACCTTTATCTGTGGCAAAAAACACTTCGCCTGTAACCTCATCAATTTCAATATCTAACACATTATTGCTTGGTAAAGGTGAATTGTCTTTTGTAAATCTTCGTAAAGTAGTTTGCCCATTTGGACTAACCTGAAAAACGCCAGCATCTGCAATTGCTACCCATTTGTTATTGGCACCATCTACTCTAATGTCTTGAATTACTTGTTGGTAAAACAATTCTTGAGCTAAATCGCCATCTTGAATAACAATATTAGTTGTTGTTAGTGCTGTTTCGGAAATAAATTTGTCTACGCTGTTTAAAATTCTCAATCCTTTAAATGTTCCTATCCAAAGTTGATTTTTGTTGTCTACAGCCAAACATCTCACATCTTTGTTAGGTAAATTTCCGTTTTCTTCATTAATTATGATGAATTTATTGTTGTATTTTTCGTTAAACGCCAGTACACCTCCAGCATAAGTAGCGACCCACTTAGTTCCGTTTTTATCAATGTCTATGTTGCCATAATGCAATGTTGTAGGATTTTGAATTACAGAATTTAAATTGTACGATTGCCAAGTATTGTTGTTTTTTAACACTTTAAGACCATTGGCAACTAACGCATTTGTAAGCCATAAATTACCTTCTTTGTCATATTTCATTCCATTAATCCGAACCGAGATAAAGTTTTGATTTGGTGGTGGCAAAGCTACCGATTCTAAAAAATTAGTTTCATTAAATAAAAACGGATTGATTTTGTTTGTAAATTTTAATAAACCGCTATGGCCAGAAGCCACAAAAACCTCGTCAGTATTTCTTGGGTTTTGAACAATTGCCGCTAAGGTTACAGCACCTGCTACTTCGGTGTTTGGAATTTTATTCCAACCTGTATTCGGATTAAAAATACTAATTCCTTGTAACTTATAATCAGGCGTGTAGGTTCTATCATAGCTTCCGTGAGTTAGCCATAAATCAGTTTTGGTTTTGGTTACTTTAAAGGCTAAATCTTCTATAGGTCCATTAGGAGAAATTGATGTAAAAACACTTGAATTTGAAACAGTAGTTTCAAACAAACCGCTTTTTTTCGTACCTATATAAAGCCTATTATTTTTAGTAATGGCACAAGTAAATGAATCAGGAAAATTAAGGATTTGGTAAATACTATTTACTAATGTATAATTTTGATTGTAAAGTAAAATTTGCCACTGATTGGTTATGGTTAAATAAACGGAATCGGTTCTGAGTTTTAATCCATTTGCAACTTGTTGCGAAAATGGAATGGCGGCATTTCCTGAAAATTTATAAGTAAATCCATCGTTATTCATAGCAACCAATTGATTGTTAAACGTAACTATACTTAACCAATTGGAAGCATTAAAAACCGACCATTGAGAGAAATCATACAAAAACGGATTGGCTAATGTAGCTTTTTTTAGACCTTGGGTTTTAGTAGCTGCAAAAAGTTCCCCATTAAGAACTGTAGTTTGTAACACATCTATAAATTCACCTGAATTTCCAATATAAAAATTACTTTCAATTTCAAAATCAGACAACTTAATTACGGTTATTCCGTATTGTGTTGACACATAAACTTTTCCGTTATGTTCGTAAAAATCATTAATTTTTTTACTATTAGCAGGCACTGGCACATCGGTAATTATATCAACTTTATTTAAAGTGGTGCCATCGGGTTTTATAAGAATTATTAATCCGTTTTTATTTCCAATTAAGGTATGATTATTTGAAGTATGGAAAATAGTGGTAATTTCATCTGGTTTTACATCGTTTACTGAAGTAAAAGTGGTTAATATATTTGAAGCTACGTCTTTATTAAACACTGAATTTTTTGTACTTGAATACACTTTTTGTTCGGTGATACAAACATCTGTAATTTCATTAAATGAAAAATAGCCTTTCCATAATTTCTGTTGCGAAAATGAAAGGAATGAAAAACTTAAAAATAAATAGAAAACTACTTTTTTCATTTGGTATAAATAGTTGTTTTTTGTTCGTGTGTTTGTACAAATATACGTTAAACAAAATTATATTACGATTATTGCTTTTACACGTTAATAATTTGTACTAATTGTTGTAGTTTTTCAAAATCCAACTGCATATTTCCTTCAGATGTTGGTAAGTATCTTGCTTTTTCGCAGTTTTGTAATAATCCTATAAATTCATTTGTGTTTTCTACTGAAATATTGTTGTCTTGAAACTTTTGTATAATGTTTTCTTTATTGAAATCTGCTTTTTCTATTCCAAATTTATACGCTAAGAATGATGCGATTTTAAGTTCCATTTTCTGATAAAACAATTCCTTGTCTGTCATATAATTTTGAATATCGTTTACTGAAAAATCCTTTTTTACGGGTTTTATTTCTGTAATCACTTCTTGAATAGCATCCGATTTGTTTCTTTTTAAAGTAAAAAACATTAAGGCTAATCCTGCTAAAGCAACAAGACTAACAAAATGTACAAACGTAAATTCAAAACCAGACGCTATATCGTTTTTTTGAGATTTATTTTCCAATTTAGGTTTTGAAACTGAGGTAATATTCGCTTGACTCTCTCCTTGAAAGACTTCTAAATCTATAGCATCAGATGAAATGGTTTTGTATGTTTTGGATTTGACATCAAAAAATGAAAAATACTGTGGATTTAGTTTGAAATACCCTTTTTCTTGTGGAATGACTGTATAACTATCCTTAATTTTTCCAGAAATTCCATTCATATTTTCGTTTACAAATTCTTGATGTTGCGGCTCAAAAATTTCAAAATTTAATGGTAAACTAGGTTTAGGAATTTCAAACAATTTTAAATTTCCCGTTCCAGAAACAATCAAATCTAATTGTAATGACTCGCCTGATTTTATGTTGTTTTTAGACACCTTTGCTTGAAAATCAAAAGTTCCAACAGCACCTGTAAAATTATCGGGCTTCCCTTTTTCTGGCAAAGCAAGCACCTGAAGTTGTTTTGTATTAGAAACAATTTCTCTTCTAGCTACATCGTATTCTGGATCGCCAAAAAAATCTACATCTCCTGTTGGATAACTAATATTTAAATCTAAAGTTATAGGTGAAATTTTTAGTTTCCCTGTCTTTTGAGGATACAAAATAGCTCTCTTAAAAATCTTAGATTTATACACTCTATTGTTTACCACCATTCGCTCCCATCCCCCTTGCACATCTTCCGTTTGACTCCAAAAATTATTAAATTTTGTAACCATATTTTTATTTAACTCAATTTCTAAATTTGGGGCTAAATAAATGCGGTAATTTACCTCAACTGGCTCGTTCACAAAGGCTTTTGTTTTACTAACTTCAACATCAATAAACAATAAATTATTTGCTCCTGATACCGACTTATTTGAGGAATTGGTTTTAGATGCTGTTGCGTTTTGATTTTTTGGAATAGCATCTGATGCTTTTTCGTTGGAAACAGAAAAAATAACAGATTTTGAAGCATACGTTTTACCATTATATTTAATAGTTGCTGAGGGGAGCATTACTTTTCCTGTTTTTGCCGCTTGAATAACATAGGTGTATACTTGCTGAATGGCATATTCGCCATTTGTGTATACTTCATTAGACGATACATAAGAACCGCCCTTATTAAATCCATTAAAACTAGGGGGCGTAAAAAAGACACCTTCTTCGTTAAAAATATAATTAACCTGAGTAACTTCGCCTAATTTAAGGTTCGTTTTTTCGACTTTTACCTCCAATTTCACTTGACTTAAAGCTAAAAAAGGAAGCAGTATAAAAGTTAATAGTATTTTAATTAATGCATTCATTTTATAAATCTTTTTTAACCACATAGGAACATAGTTTTTATTTTGTGTGATGGCGTTTCACTTATTTAAAGTAAACATAGCTAAGTTGACCAAAACAAATAATTTAAAAACATCATTTAAGTTTCAAATTACTACTTCAATTTAACCATTAAGACATTAAGTTTATTAAGTTATCCCTTAATTTTCTTAATTTCTAAATGGTTTAATCTGTTTTTATTTACAGTAAATTCGAAATAAAATTTCTTTAAAACAATTCTTCATCTATGTTTCTATGTGTTTATGATTTTACCAATCTTTTTCTGTACTTGTTGTGTTTGTTTTTGTTTTATTTGCGTTTACTTTTTCTTGTACTTTTTTTTCTTCATTACTAATGGCTTTTAGCACATTATCCATTCGTTGTTTATTAGCACTTGGTTTTTGAGGTTGACTTTTCTCTTTATTTTTCTTGTCTTGTTTATCTTTCTTATTTTGTTGTTTCTTGTCGTTCGGATTTTTTTTCTTGTTGTTTTTTTTCGGATTTGGTTTTGGCGGATATTTTTTTAATAATTTCTTTGCTAAGGCTAAATTGTATCTGGTTTTTTCATCTTTAGAGTTCGCCTTTAAAGCATTTTTGTAAGATTCAACTGCAGATTTGTAATTTTTATCTTGCATATATGCATTTCCTAAATTATGAAATGCTTTGTGTTTTTGTGCAGAAGTGTTTGCTATTAAAGCCGCATTTTTATAATTGCTAATCGCTTCGCTATACTTTTTATTTTTATAAATGGTGTTTCCTAAATTATATTCTGCGGGTTGTTTCTGTGTTTTTTCTTTGGCTTTAATCCAGCGTAATTGTTTTTCTTTTTGTTGCGAATTTTCTGTGTTTTTTTCTTGAGAAAACGCCATTCCAGAAGTAAAAAATACAAGTAAAAATAACTGTGCTCTGTGCTTTGAAAACCAATTTTTGATATTAAAATTACTATTTGAAATAAAAAACTCTATCAAAAGTAATAAAAAAGCTATGCCTAAAAACCATTGAAATTGCGATTGTTTTTGTGCCAATTGTTGGGCTTTAAATTCTTGTTGTTTTACCGATGCTAATGCCGATTTTATTGAAGCAACCACTTTTAAAATTTGACTGTCATTACAATACGTTCCGCTAGTTTCTGAAGCTATTTTTTGTAAAATTTCCTGATTTAATTTCGTTATTACCACCTGACCGTTTTTATCTTTCTTAACTTGTTGAAATCCGAATTCGTCTTCATATTCAATTGTTCCGCCATTTGCAGTTCCTATTCCAACCGTAATTATTTTTACATTTTTTTCTTTGGTGAATTTAGAAATATCAAAAGAAGCGTTTTCATGATCTTCGCCATCTGAAAACAAAATAATGGCTTTCCCCGAAGTTGGATTATCAAAGTAATTCACACTAGTTTGAATGGCGCTTTCAATAGCGGTTCCTTGAGATGAAATTAAATTGGTGTTGATGCTTTGTGTAAACATTTTTGCTAATTCGTAATCTGTTGTCATTGGTAAAACAGGATAGGCGCTACCAGCATAGGCTACAATTCCAATCCTATCGCTTCCGATAGATTCGATCATTTGTATCATTATTTGCTTAGATTTTTCCAATCGATTTGGCGGAACGTCTTTACATAACATACTTTTTGACACATCGATAGCAAAAACAATTTCAACTCCTTTGGTAGGTACAGTTTCTAGTTTTGTACCTAATTTCGGATTTACTAACGCCAAAACAATGAAAAAAACAGCCATAATTTGCAACATAAATTTAATGCGCGATGTTTGTTTTGGCTTATTTATTAACAGTTTTTCAAGTGCTTTAGGTTCGCTAAATAGGGCTTTTTTTTCCGTTTGCCATTTTACATAGGCTTTCTGCGCTGCTAATCCAATTGGAAGAAGCAATATCAAGATAAAATAGTATGGCGATTCAAATTCAAACATTAAATAAAGCTTTTAAATAGGGTTCGACTTAAAACCATTTCTAAAACAAGAAAAAACAATCCTATTAGTAACCAACCACGAAATTGTTCGTCAAATAGCATCAAGCGGTTTTCTATAATTTTAGATTTCTCCAAATTATCAATTTCTTCGTAAATGGCTTCTAACTTGGTATTATCTGTAGCTCTAAAATATTTTCCTTTTGTAATAGTAGCAATTTCTCGCAAAATTTTCTCATCAATTTCCACTTTTTGAGGTTGAAATACGATGTTTCCATTACTGTCTTTTGCTACTGGAAAATTAGCCATACCGTTTGTACCAACTCCTACCGTGTAGACTTTTATACCAAAGTCTTTAGCAATTTCTGCGGCTGAAATAGGATCTAAACTTCCTACGTTATTTACGCCATCGGTTAATAAAATGATGATTTTTGATTTTGCTTTGCTGTTTTTAATTCGATTAATGGCAGTTCCTAAGCCTATTCCAATTGCAGTTCCATCTTGAAGTACCAAGCCGTTATATTGCACTTCTTTTAAGGATTGTAACAACATTGTTTTATCTGAAGTTACTGGAGTTCTTGTATAACTTTCGCCAGCATACACCACTAAACCAATTCTGTCATTGGTTCGTTTTTGAATAAAGGTTTCAGCTACTTTTTTTATGGCTTCTAATCGATTTGGTTTAAAATCGGTAGCTAACATACTTCCCGACACATCGGTAGCAATTACAATATCAATTCCGTTTTTACTGTCGGTAAAATTTGATTTTTGTGTATTTCTTGGTCGGGCTAATGCAATAATTACGAATCCTAAAGCTAAAAGTTTTAACAAAAACAGAAACGGTCGACACTTTATTATCCATGAGTTTTTTATGGATAAACCTTCTGTAGTACTGATTTTTAATATCGGATTTTGTTTGTTGGCTTTTACATACTGCCAAAACACCGCTATCGGAAGTACCAATAACAGCCATAAAAAATGGGGATGCATAAAGGCACTATTCATCTTCCTCTTCGTTTATTTGTTCAAGACTATTTGTAAGGCGATCTATAAAATTTTTAGCCAATTTATCGTTTGCTTCATGTGTAATTCGTACTTTTTGCAATCCGAAATTATCCGAAATAAAAACAGTTAAAAATCGCATTTGTTTCGTTTTGTTGGCTTCAGTAATTTCAAATGTACCTTCTAAAATGTCGCCAGAAAGATCCTTAACATTTTTAAATTTTCGAGCACTGGTTTGAATTTTAGTGGCTTGTAAACCCATTAATTCGCTCATTTCGTCATTAAAAATTGCTTTTAAATCTGTTTTTATAGAATCTTTATAAGCGATGGTTTGTACAGAAATTGCTAGTTTATCCAATGGTTTTTGCCAAGAAAATTGAGCCATATTTTTAATATTCGGATTTTTAGAGTTAACCAAATCTCGAACTAAAATTTCAGGCGTTTCCACTTGTAAAATAGGCAATCCGTATTCTGATACAATCCATTCTTTTTTTAGATAATAATCGGCATCTTTTCCGTTAATTTTTGCTGAAAAATAATGGGTTACATTTTCCCATCCAAAAAAGACAACTACTGAAATTATGGCAACTAAAAACGTGACAATACCTGCTGTTTGTCTGATGTTTCTATATTTATTTTGTTGTAGTTCTTCGGCTATTTTTGCTAAGGCTACTTGATGTTCTTCGGCAGAAACGGGTAAGGTTTTGTGAAAAACATTAATCAGGTTTTCCGAAGCTATTTTGTCTGCATTTTGTTCTGGTAAATCAATTAAAATTTTAGCAAATTTAACCAAATCAGCTTTAAGAAATAAGGTTTCAATTTCGGAAATAGTTACTTCAGAAATTTCAAATTTTTTAAGGAGTACCGCATTTTTTAATTGAAAAATAAACTGTTCAGTAGTACTTTCTAAAGCCGAAAATTCTAGTGTTTTTTCAAAATACGATTTTATTATTTGTGTGATATTTGAATAAAAGTCTTTAGAATTTGTATTTGTATTTATTTCTGAAAAACGTAAAAAAGCAGAATTGTATGGTGAAATATACGTAGCTGTTTTGGTTTTATTTCGGTGTTTTAGTCGTAAAATAAAATATAGTATTCCCGCACAAATCAATGCAAATAAAATGCCTAAAACTACTTGTTGATCTGAAAGTTCTTGAGGCGTTTCTATGGATTTTGTAGTGATAATTTCGTCTTCTTTAATATCATGCATTTGTTGTTTCGTAGTATCTACTACCAAATCAATTACAGAAATTTCAATACTTTCAGATTTGGTTTTTTTAGTATTTATTACTACCTCAAGTGCAGGAATTTTATAAGTACCCGCATCAAATTGAGTGAGATTGTATTTTTTTATCCATTCAATTTGATTGCCATTTTTATTTTTTTTTATTGGAAAAGATTGCACCACTTCCAATTTGCCTATCGAATCTAAATCGGGAAAAAAAACGACCTCTTTTTCGTTCACTTTTGTGGTTAGCGTAAGTTGAATTTGTTCTCCAATTTTAATTTTCTTTTTAGAAACAGTGGTTCCTATCGTTTGAGAAAACCCAACGGAAATAGAAAAAAGCAACAAAAATAAGAAACGCAACTTCATTAGGCTCTACTTTTAAAATAGGTTACTAATTTCGATACATAACTTTCGTTGGCTTCCGTTTCAACCAATCCTGCGGCACATTTACTGAAAATATTTTGACAGTTTTCTACGTACGTTTTGTACTTTTTCTCATAAGCTAATCGGGTGGTGTTTACTTGCGTATCTAACCATATTTTTTCTCCTGTTTCGGCATCTTGTACTTGAATAATTCCTATGTTTGGAAGGCTTTTCTCTCGGGGATCAAAAACTCGAATTCCTGTTACATCATGTTTTTTTGAAGCAATTTGTAACGGTTTTTTAAAATCAGCAGTAATAAAATCAGAAATCAAAAACACAATTGCTCGTTTTTTTATGATACTCGATAAATACTCTAAAGCCACTGCAACGTTGGTTTTCTTGCTTTTTGGTTGACATTCAATTACTTCTCTAATGATTCGTAAAACGTGTGATTTCCCTTTTTTGGGTGGGACAAATAATTCAATTTCATCGGTAAATAAAATTAAACCGATTTTATCATTATTTTGCGTGGCAGAAAAGGCGAGTGTTGCCGCAATTTCAGCTACCAACTCGTTTTTACTTTGCAATGTGGTTCCAAAAGTTTGCGAATCGGAACAATCTACTAGTAACATCATAGTCAATTCACGCTCTTCTTCGAATATTTTAACAAAGGCATCGTTATTTCTTGCGGAAACATTCCAATCTATAGCTCTGAAATCATCTCCATATTGGTATTGACGCACTTCAGAAAACGTCATTCCACGTCCTTTAAAAGACGTATGATAGTGACCCGAGAAAATATGATCGCTCAATCTTCGGGTTTTTATTTCAATTTTTTTGACTTTTTTAAGTAACTCTTTCGTTTCCATTTTGGTTTTGTTTCAAGCTATTTTTGTTTCAAGTTTCAAGTTGTTTTTATTTCAAGTTGTTTTTAGAACCTGAAACGTTAAACCTGAAACAAAAACTACGGAACTTGTACCTGATTTAAAACTTTATTTATAATGTCTTCCGAAGTGATGTTTTCGGCTTCGGCTTCATAGGTAATACCAATTCTGTGGCGTAATACATCGTGCACAACTGCTCGAACATCTTCTGGAATAACATAGCCTCTTCTTTTAATAAAAGCATAACATTTTGCCGCTAAAGCCAAATTGATACTTCCACGAGGCGATGCACCAAAGCTAATTAGTGGTTTTAAATTGTCTAGTTTATATTTCTCAGGATAACGCGTGGCAAAAACAATGTCTAAAATATATTTCTCAATTTTCTCGTCCATATACACTTCTTTAACCGTTTGCTGTGCTTTTAGAATTTGAGCTACACTAACCACAGGATTAATCGTGGCTGTGTTTTCCATTAAACTGTTACGAATAATAAGTTGTTCCTCTTCCATTTTTGGATAATCGACAATGGTTTTTAGCATAAATCGGTCTACTTGTGCCTCTGGTAACGGATATGTTCCTTCTTGTTCAACTGGATTTTGAGTAGCTAATACCAAAAACGGCATGTCTAATTTATACGTAGTTTCGCCAATGGTAACTTGCTTTTCTTGCATGGCTTCCAACAAAGCGGATTGGACTTTAGCAGGTGCTCTGTTTATTTCATCTGCCAGCACAAAATTGGCAAAAATGGGTCCTTTTTTTACAGAAAATTCGTTTTCTTTGAAATTGTACACCATCGTTCCAACCACGTCTGCAGGAAGTAAATCTGGAGTGAATTGAATACGATGAAAACTACCATGTACGGCTTTTGAAAGGGTATTAATAACTAACGTTTTAGCTAATCCTGGCATTCCTTCTAAAAGAACATGTCCTTGACCTAGCAAACCAATTAATAATCGTTCTATCATTGACTTTTGCCCTACGATTACTTTGCTTAATTCTGATGTTAGTAAATCAATAAAAGCACTTTCATTTTCAATTTTTTCATTAAGTGCGGGAATGTCTAACCCAATATTATTTTCTTGCATTTTATTTAGAATTATTTTTTGCAGATTTAAAAAATAGTTTAACAACGCAAGTTGCTATATTAAAATAAAATAAGTTGTTAATTGTCCGTTAAATTATATGATTTTTCAATTTTTTTTAGAAAAAATTAAGAATAGTTGACCTTCATCTGAAGGTTTTAATTTTTATAGCTACGTCTTTTTGGAACGGAAACACTAAAATCTACTTCGTTAGTTGAAATTAATTTTATTTCTTTAAAATAATCTGATTCATTTATTTCCTTTCCAGATTTAAATAGCCTAAATTTTGTTACTTCTTGAAGAATACCATTTATATTTAAATTTAATCTATGAGTGTCCTCAAATGGATGAATAAATAGACACCTAAAAATGTAAAAATAATTTTGGTTTGTTTTTAGTACTTTAATTTCAATTTTCGAAAATAGTTTTTTTTTCTTTTTGTTTTTATATTGATAAATGGAACCATAACTGTGAGTAGCATCCTCATATTCCAATTTATATTCAAAATAATTTATAGGAAAAGTTCTTTGGTCTAGCGAGGAATATTCGTACTTAAATAAAAGACGATATTCGTTATTGTTTAGTTTTATACTATCTACAGAAAACCGATGCGAAAGTTTTGTTTTATAATCCTCTAAATGAGCATAGAGACCATTAGAATCCTCTCTTAATTTAAAAACATAATCCCCATTTTGTGAATTACCAAAAATAATTTTGTCTTTTGATGATGGCGATGTATAATTAAATTGTTTATCAAATTTAAACTCTTGACTAAATCCAAAAACGTTAAAAAATAGAATAACTAATAAAAATTTATTCATAAAAAGATTCAAATTAGTTAATGTTTTACTAACTGATTTTAAAAATATAGTCAAGCAGAAAACTATAAGTTATATTCAAAACTATTTAATACCAATCAGAATGATATTTGTTTTCTCCTAAATAGAAAATTAAACCGACTGAAAAGTTGTAAAAACTTCCAGATTGAGGAACATAATCCTTATCTAAAAGAATTCCATCAAAACCATAATGTTGTTTCACAGTAAAATTATGAGTAAAGTCAGCTGTTAAGGCAAATTTATTTGATAGATTGAACATAGGAGTGAGGCCAATTCCTATAATACCAATTCTTTCAGGATTATATTTACCAATGATGTGTCCAAATGCAACACCAGCATCCAAGTGGGCGTTAAGTCCTAACTTGTCTCTAGTTAAATAGGTTAGACCAAATTGTTTTCCAACATTGTAAATCCCTGATAAAGAAACAGCACTATAAGTAATGCCCACTTTTCCTCCAGGGTCATTCACAAAATGATCTAGTTTGTACGATAATTTTGTTCCAATTTTTTCGTTAAACATATATCTTATACCAATATCATAATGATTCAAACTTGAAAAATTTGATTTAAATTTTTTTTGGTAAGGAGAGATTGCACCGGTATAACCATAATTCGCTTCAACAGATATCTTGTTGAAATCAATTTGCGCAAAACTAGTATTTGATATTAATAAAATACTTAATAAAATGAATTTATAAATTGGTTTCATAATTATGAATGATAAATTAGGTGCGAATATAAAAAATTGAATTTATTTACTTTTTATTTGCTTTTACGATACAAATTTATATAATTATATCGAAAAAAAATATTTATTATTAATTATTGTCGTTAAGTCTTTTTTTAAATAAATTATTTTTAAAGTTTTAATACATTTTTTTTAATAAATAAAAAATGGTTGTAATTAGTTACAACCATTTCTAGCATATCATAATATATCTATTCTTTATTCCATTATATCGTTTAGTTTTCTATCTCGTAACCAATATTTTACTCGCTTCACTAAGTAAAACATTACAGGTACCATAACTAATGTTAAAATCGTAGCATAGGTTAATCCGAAGATAATTGTCCAAGCTAAAGGTCCCCAGAAAATTACGTTATCACCTCCCATATATAAGTGTGGATTAAATTCAGTAATTAAAGCAAAGAAATCAAAATTCAATCCAATAGCTAACGGAATTAAACCTAAAATTGCGGTTAATGCTGTAAGTAAAACTGGTCTTAAGCGATTTTTACCTGATTCGATGATGATTTCTTTTATTTCTTCTAATGATAAATCGTCATGGCTTTTTAGGTTATTGTCGGCTACTTTTTTATCTAATAATAAGACGAAGAAGTCCATTAATACAATTCCGTTTTTCACTACAATTCCAGCTAACGAAATAATTCCCATCATAGTCATTAAGATAACGAAATCCATATTGGCGATTACATATCCGTAGAAAACACCACTAAAACTCAATAAAACCGTAAATAAAATTACCATAGTTTTAGAAACCGAATTAAACTGTAATACGATAATAATCGTAATACCGGCTAAGGCTAAAAATAGCGCATACATTAGGAAGCTTTGATTTTTCCCTTGTTCTTCTTGTACTCCAGAAAACGAATAACTCACCGTTTTTGGGAATTTATACGATTTTAATTCAGATTCAATTTGTTTCGTAATTTCATCACCATTATAACCCGTCAACACATTAGAATACACCGTCATAATACGTTTCTGGTTTTTTCTTTTAATTTGATTATAGGTTGTTGTTTTATAGGTTTCAGAAACGGCAGAAATAGGCACTTGCATCATTTGACCGTTATTTTGATTTCGGAAGGTAATCGATTGATTAAACAATACATCTTCATTCTTACGTTGGTCGTCTTGCATACGCATCGTAATATTATAGTCGTCATCGCCTTCTTTATAAGTTGAGATTTCCTGACCATATACTGAACGACGCAAATTAAATCCTAATTGTCCTGTTGAAACACCCAAACTTCCAGCACTTACTCGGTCAACTTTTACCTCTAATTCTGGACTTTCTTTATTGACATCGACACTTAAACGTTCTATTCCTTGAATATTTTTAGAGTTAATATAAGCAATCATTTTATCCGCTTCTACTAACATTTCTTGATAATTGGTACCAGTTAATTGCACACTAATTGGATAACCCGCTGGCGGACCGTTAGCATCTTTTTCAACTGTAACAGTTGCGCCTGCAATACCTTTTACTTTCGCACGAATTTCATCTAAAACTTCAGTAGTATTAACCCCTTTTCTAAATTTATATTCCGAGAAATTTACCGTTACTTTTCCTTTATAAGGCGTTTCAGAAGCCGAACCCGCATCCACATTTGGATTTCCAGCACCTACACCCACTTGCGAAACAATACTTTCGGCTAAGTAGTTTTTATTGGTCTTTGGATCTACATATTTATTTAAGATTTCAATTACTTGTTTTTCAACAAACAAAGTTGCCTTATTGGTTTTTGCAATATCTGTTCCTTGTGGATATTCGATATATGTTATGACCTGATTTGGAATATTGTCAGGGAAAAACAATACTTTTCTTGGGAAAATTCCTAATAAAATAAATGAGAAAAATAACATTCCAATAATCGTTGCTAATGCCAACCAAGCTCTTTTTCCAGTTAGAATTTTAGCTAAGAAATTTTTATACTTGTTTTCCATTTTTGGGAAAAAGTTGTATTGAAAATCTTGCGTCCATTGGTATAATTTAAGTTTATACAACCACATTAATCCCAAGGAAATAATAGCTAAATGCCCAATCGCTTTTGCAAACGTAGAATCGGTTAAATGCCCTAAAAGCACAAACACAATTCCAACTACACTAAAGATAATGGTATATAATTTGGCTGATTTATTAGAAACATTTCTGTCTTCTGTATCCATTGAACCACCAGTCATAGCTGCATTTACTACCATCGCAACAAATAACGAAGCCGTAAGCGTAACCGTTAAGGTTATTGGGAAATATTTCATAAATTTCCCCATCGTTCCAGGCCATAAAGCAAATGGTAAAAACGCCATTAATGTTGTTGCTGTAGAAGAAATTACTGGCCAAGCGATTTCGCCAATTCCAATTTTTGAAGCAGATACTCTATCCATTCCTTTTTGCATATTGGCAAATACGTTATCGACCACTACAATACCGTCATCCACAAGCATTCCTAATCCCATTACCAATCCGAAAAGTACCATCGTATTTAAGGTTAACCCGAAAGCCGATAAAATGGTAAACGCCATCAACATCGAAAGCGGAATAGCTGCTCCTACAAAAAGTGAATTTCGTAATCCCATCGTAAACATTAAGACAATCATTACCAGTACAATTCCGAAAATAATATGGTTAGATAATTCGTCCACTTGATGCTCTACTCGAGAAGATTGATCATTAGAAAGTTCGATAGTTAAATTAGAAGGTAAATACGATTCTTTTGCTTTTTCTAATTTTTCTTTTACTTGCTCAATCGCAGAAATCATATTTTGATTGGAACGTTTTTTTACGTTTAACATGACTACTTCCTGCCCTTTTTCACGAGCATAGGTTGTTTTTTCTTTTTCTTTAAAGGAAACAACTGCAATATCTTTTAGATACACCGTTCCGCCGAAAGACTTCACAATTACGTTTTCTAATTCTTTCGGATCTTTAATTTCTCCTACAATTCGGATGTTATTTCGAGAACCTTGCGAAATTAAATTTCCGCCCGAAAGCGTCATATTTTCATATTTTACTGCATTTTGGATTTCATCAAAAGAAACCTGAGCTGCGGTCATTTTAAAAATATCAACAGCAATTTCTACTTCTTTATCATCAACACCTAAAATATCAACTTTTTTTACTTCTTTAATTTCTTCGATATCATCTTGAAGCAATTCTCCGTATTTTTTAAGTTGTTGCGTGGTGTAATTTCCTTTTAAATTGATATTCAAAATTGGCACTTCTTCCGAAATATTTAATTCGAAAACACTTGGTTCTACTTTGCTTCCATTGTCTAAATTTGGCCAATCGGTATCAGCTTTTATTACATCTACTTTATCTTTAATTTTTGTTTTTGCCTCTTCAATTGTGACTTTATCAGCAAATTCTACAATGATCATTCCATAATCTTGGAAGGAATTAGAGGTAATTTTCTCTACTCCCGAAATGTTTTTAACTTCCTTTTCAAGGGGTTTTATAATTAATTTCTCCACATCTTCAGCTGAATTTCCTGGGAAAACAGAAGAAATGTAAATTTTATTTTCGATAATTTCTGGAAAATCTTCACGTGGCATCGTTACATAGGCAATAACACCCGTAACTACAATTAGCAACGTTAAGATATATACTGTAACTCGATTGTCTACAGCCCAACTCGATATTCCGAATTCTTTGTTTTTATGTGACATATTTTTAGTTTCAGGTTTCAAGTTTCAGGTTTAAGCGTTTTGAGAACAACTTTAAACCTGAAACTTGAAACAATTATATTTTAGAAATTAAGCTTCATTCCCTCTGCGATGTTATTAGCACCTTCTGTTACGATAATATCATTTGCAGTTAATCCGCTTAAAATTTCAGTTACATTATTTGAAGATTTACCCACTTTTACTAGGATTTTTTTAGCCACAGCTTTTTTCCCAGATACATTAGTGGCGATGTAAACAAATTTATTATGTTCACCGTCTTCTTGTACCACGTTTGTAGGAACTACAATGGCGTTGTTTGTGGTATAATCTATTATTTTTAATTTGGCAACCTGATTTGGTCTCAATAAATTATCTGGATTTGGTACGCTAACCTCTATTCCAAAACTTCTATTGCTAGGATTAATAAAATTTCCTACTTGACGCACTTTACCTTTATACGTTTTTCCTAATGATGTTAAGAACACATCTACTGATGTACCTGGTTTTAATTTACCAATATACGTTTCCGGAACGGTTGTAGAAACATACATGTTGGATAAATTTACAATACGCATTAATCCTTGTGGACTTGGAGCGACTACTTGACCACGTTCAACGAAAACCTCATCAATAGTTCCAGAAAACGGGGCACGAATTACTGTTTTTGCTACTTGAGCTCTCATTTGTGCTACCGATTTTTGAGCCGAAATCATTTGTGCTTGTGCTTGTAAAAACTGAATTTCAGAACCAATTTTTTTGTCCCAAAGATTTTTTTGACGTTCAAAAGTAGTTTTTGCTAAAGCATATTGATTTTCAATACTAGCCAATTGCTGACTCATTCCAGCGTCATCTACTTTACCAAGAATTTGCCCTTTAGCAACACGTTGACCAGCTTTAACATTTAAAGTAGTTAAAGTACCACTAAATTCTGGTTGAACTAATATGTTTTCTTTCGTGTTTACGCTTCCTTGAACTTCTAAATAGTGATTAAAAATAGTATCTTTAATTGTTACTACCGAAACTAACGCTTCAGATTCTGGTGCTTTATTACCTTTAAGTAAAGCCGCATCAATTTTTTCTAATTCCGACTGAATGGTTGCTTTTCTATTTTTTAATTCGGTGATGTTTTTATCTTTAATTAAATCATCCGTTGATTTTTCTCCACAAGCTATAAGTAATAAACTGGTGGCAATAAGTACTACTTTTTTCATATCTAAGTTCATTTATTTTAGTTAACTAATTTTTCTAAAGTTGCTTTTTTATTTATAATTTCAAGCATTGCTTGTAATGTTTCTTGTTGGGCAGCATATAATTGTTTTTGAGCTTCAGCAAAATCGAAACTTGAAGACAAACCTTCTTTGAATTTTATTTGTTGTTTGGCTTCTATACGTTCTGCTAATTTTAAATTGGCTTGAGCGTTAGTGTATTGATTAATACTATATTCGTAATCGCTTTTTGCTTTTTGATATTGTAATTTCAATTTTTGTTCCGTCTCGGTAAGTTGGGTTCTTGATTTTTCTAAGTCAATTTTGGCTTGTTGTACGCGCGAATTTCTTCCACCACTACTAAAAATCGGTAGGTTTAATCCAATGCCAACATTTGAAAAATTACTCCATTTTTGAGTCGCATTCATAAATGAAAATTCATTTGAAAAGGCATTGTATCCAAAATTAACTTGCGCTCCTAAAGATGGTAAACCTTTACTTTTTTCTAATTTCACTAAAAGTTGTTTGCTTTCTTCTACATTTTTACCAATTTTATAATCAATATTTTCGTTTACATTAAATTCGGATACTAATAATTGTAAATCAATATTATTTTGAGTTAAGTTATTTAATTTTTCAGTTAATACGATGGTATCATCTAAATTAATTCCTAACAGTAATTTTACCATATTTAAGGCAATAACTCTTTGTTTAGTTACATTTTCTAAGGCGTTGTTTACAGAATTTAATGTAATTTGAAGCTGCTCAATTGTTTCTTCTTCAATTAGTCCATTTTTATATATTTCTTTGGTGTCGGATAGAATTTTTTCTAAAACGCTCTTGTTTTTATTGATAATTAAAATACTTTCATCTGCTAAAAGTACATTTCCATATGCATTAATGACGATTTCTTTAATTTCTTGATTTGTTTTTTCTTTGGCATTTTCAGAAATTTTTAAATACGTTTTTGCTGATTGTAAACCTACTAAATACGAACCATCAAAAATAAGTTGACTTAAGGTTAAATTTCCAATAGCTACATGCTTCGTACCAAAAGCCAACAACATAATTTCATTTGGATTTGCCATAGGGTTAAACGCATTTGCTGCAGCACCTTGCTTGGTAAACTCAAAAGTGTTTTGGTAATTTACGGAACCATTTAATTGGGGTAAACCCATGGTAGTGGTTTCCCATTTTTTTTGTTTGGCAAGTTCTAAATCTCTGTCTGCGTTTATAACGCTGTAATTGTTCTTTTGGGCTTGTTCAATAGCTTGTTTTAGCGTAAAACTTTTTGTTTCTGTTTGCGAAAAAACTTGAATGGCGCTCAAAAGAAACAGGAGCACTGTTATTTTAATCTTCATTGTTTTAAATTTAATTATTTATAATCTGTAATTGTTTTTCTAATTCTATTGTTCCTGCTATGGTTGCCATTGCTCGAATATGATATTCTAATGCTATATGTTCTAAATTATTAGCTTCTTTTTCCAAGGCGGTATTTTCGCTAATACTAAATATTAAGGTATAATAAAACTTTACATAATTTTCAATATCAATATTTTTTCGGTACAAGCCTTCTGAGATTCCTTTTAAAATATTATTTCGAAAACAGCCTTCGCAAATTTCAATTTGGTAGCCTACAACTTTTTGATATACTTCTGGATAATGCCTTTTTAGTTGATATACCGGTGAGGTTTCACTATATTTAAACATCTCTTTAAACATTCTACGAATTTGAAAATTTTCTTCAATAGCATTGTAGTTTTTTGCAACGATATTGTCAATAGTTTCTTTAACTTCAGTATGAACTAATTGCGTGCTTTCTTCAATTAGTAACTCTTTATTTGAAAAATATTTATAAATTGTTTTTTTTGAAATACACATATCACAGGCAATATCATCCATAGTGATGCTCTTGAAACCTAATTTCAAAAACATTTCTTTTGCTCTATTGATAATTTTTTCCTTCATTTTCAATGTAATTACTGGAAATTAATTATAAACTATAATTAATTTCAATGACAAATGTACAACGGAAACTTTTAAAACTAAAATAGTTTCCGTAATCTTCACATAAATTTAACATTAAAATTGTGGCACAAGTATGCAATTATTAGCTTAAATTAGCCAAAAATTACTATTATGCTTTCATTATCAGAATATCAAAATGTTATTTCGGAAGAATTTTTAAATATTCATATTCATAAACAACCGAAAAACTTATATGAACCTATAGATTATATTTTATCACTTGGCGGAAAGAGAATTCGTCCTGTTTTAACATTAATGGCAACTGATATTTTTGATGGCGATTATAAAAAAGCCATTTCTGCTGCTAAAGCCGTTGAGGTATTCCACAATTTTTCATTAGTTCATGATGACATTATGGATGATGCACCTTTAAGACGAGGTCATGAAACGGTTCATGAAAAATGGAACATCAATACTGGAATTTTATCTGGTGATGCCATGCTGATATTGGCGTATCAATTTTTTGAAGTGTACGAACCAAAAGTATTTCAACAGTTAGCTAAATTATTTAGCAAAACCGCTTTAGAAGTGTGCGAAGGGCAACAATACGATGTTGATTTTGAAACACGCGACGATGTTACCATTCCGGAATATTTAAAAATGATTGAGTTTAAAACAGCCGTTTTATTGGGTGCTGCTATGAAAATGGGTGCTATTGTAGCAGAAACTTCAGAAGAAAATGCGGATTTAATTTATAATTTTGGACTAAATTTAGGTATCGCATTTCAATTACAAGATGATTATTTAGATGCGTTTGGCAACCCAGAAACCTTTGGAAAACAAGTAGGTGGCGACATTATTGAAAACAAAAAAACCTACTTATACTTAAAAGCAATGGAATTTTCGTCTGAAGAAAATAAACAACAATTATTGCATTTATTTTCTATTCAACCCAATGATAATTCGGATAAAATAGAATCCGTAAAAACAATTTTTATAGCTTCTGGTTCAAGTAAGGCCACACAAGACGCTATTGCTAATTATACTGAATTGGCCTTTGAAACACTAGGGAAAATGAAAATTTCTGAAGACAAAAAAATGGCTTTAAGATTGTTTGGCGAAAAATTAATGAACAGAAAGGTATAAAATTCCAATATAAAAATCTCAAATTCCAAATTTGGTTTGAGAAATTTTGGAATTTGGAATTTAAAAATTTGGAATTTTATGTATTTACCACCAACATCTATCGATTTATTAATTGAAGAAGCCGAACAACAAAATTTATATTTCAAATTAATTGAGCAAACCAATAAAGATTTTGCTTTAGCAAATGAAAATATTGATGTTCCATTGGATATTTTCCCATTTGAATTAAAGCTTTTGATTCAGGAGAAAATTATAAAACTAATCAATTATAAATTCGCAGAATACTTAAATTTACTCTATATAATTGATGTTTCCGAAGATCAAATAAAAAAATTGGACGGTTCAGATGTTTTTAAATTATCCGAAGACGTGACTTTTTTAATTTTAAAACGCGAATGGCAAAAAGTTTGGTTTAGAAATAAATATTAATTTACTCTAACTCTTTCTTTAAAATTACCTTATTCCACAATTCATTTCCCTCTTTGTCAAATAAAGTTAATTTCATTTGTCGGGTCTCTTTGTCGCCAGAAAATGATAATGTTCCAAAAACATGTTGTGCAAATAAGCTGCCTTCCACTCTGTTTTTATTTTCTTCCTTGGCAATTTTTTCGATATTTCCGTAACCCGAAGTTAATGGAGAAACTGTCCAATCGAATAATGCATAAGCGTCAGTTCTTTTCAACATAGATAATTCTGTAAAATGTCTGTCACCAGAAATAAAAGTTACACCTTTAATATTATTCGCTGTAATTTCATTTAACAACACTTCTTTTTCTGTTTTATAATTTTCGTAATTTTCAAAAACAGCTGCCGAGCTTAGAACTTGTCCGCCAATTACAATAATTTTAAAACTGGCTTTTGAAGATACCAAAGCATCAATTAACCATTGTATTTGAGAAGCTCCTAAAAGCACTTTTTCGCCCGTTAATCTGTCGTTTGGCGATTTAAAAAAACGATTGTCTAATAAAAATACTTCTGCATCACCCCAATTAAAGCAAGAATAAATCCCCTCACTTTGATTGGGATTCATCCCATACGATTTATTTGCCCAAAAATCTTTAAACGCTTGTTGCGTTGCGTATTTATTATAAAAGCTTCTATCACCATCATTTGGTCCAAAATCATGATCGTCCCAAATGGCAAAATTTTGAGTTTTTGCTAATAATGGTTGCATTTCTTTTATTTTTCTAGAATAGGAGTAGCGATGTTGAATTCCTGTTTTACTATCCCAATCTGCTTCACGCAAGTAAATATTATCACCTCCCCAAATCATAATATCTGGATTTTTTTTGGCAATACTTTCAAAAATAGAATAGTTAGAACCATAAGGCTTTCCAGGTCTATCTAAAGCTTCTTCACTTATATAAGCACAACTTCCTAAAGCAATTGTAAAATCGGGCGATTTTTCACGCCATTGCCACAGTTTTTTGGAAGAAAAAGAGGCTTCATAAGGTAAAATTATTTTTTTGTTTTCCAAATAAACCTCATAATTATATTTTTTCCCTGGTTGAAGCTTATCTAAAACCACATGACAAGTAAATGCATTATCTTTTGAAGTAGTATAATTTTGACTCTTAAAAACTTCTGTAACATTGTCTACAGCATAATAGGAAATATAAACCGTAGTGGGCTTTTCCGTTTGAAGCCAAATCATGGCTTCTTTCATTTCGCAATAACCGACCATAGGTCCAGATTGTAAATTATTTTGTGAAAAAAGGGTAATGGAATACAGTAAAAACGCAAGGATAAATCTCATAATTTTTTTGTAAAAATAGGAAAATAGAAATGACTTTATGTTAAGAAATAATTACTTTTAAAACATAACTCTAACAAAAGGGAGCCATGGTTGACCATATACATTATTTTGATTTGCATGAAGTAGATTAAATCTAACTCCAAAAGTTACGTTTTGTGAACGATAACCAGCACCAATAAACAAGCCTGTATTCCAAAACGAATCATCTCTAAAAACCGTGTCGTCAAAATTTCTATTCACAAATAATTGTTCAATTTCTGCTGAAAGTTGAATGTTCTCAATTGGATGAAATAAACCAATTACATTTCCTCCAAAAATAGTAGATTTAAAACCCAAAGTATTAAAATTTGATGGATTTGATTCTTGTGCTACATAACTACCTGAAATACCAAACCCTAAACTTACTGTTTTATTTACGTGATAATATCCTGTTGGAGAAAGTGCAAAATTCGAGTAGCCATTTCCAAAAGCCAACCCTAAGCCACCTCCAAATTGTACTTTTTGCCAAAAAACAGATTTTATTTTAGGAATACTGTCTTGCTGAGAAAACAAGTATGCGGAATTAAGAAAAATAAGGGTGTAAAAAAATGTATTTAGTAACTTTCTATTGATTTTCATTATATTAATTACTTATTTGTTAATTTGAACATAAAAGTAGTAATTTCTTTGAACATTTAGCATAAAAGTTTATACTTTTGCATAAAATTTTTTAAACAAATCGTCATTAGGACAGAATTATGGATAGGTTTTCCTTTTTAAACGCAGCACATACTGCATTTTTTGCAGATTTATACGATCAATATTTACAAAATCCAGACAGTGTAGAACCAAGTTGGAGAAGTTTTTTTCAAGGTTTTGATTTTGCGAATGAATTTTCTAATCCAGGTGAGCAAATTGCGCATACTGCAAACGGAAATACTTCCGGCACTAATTCTGAGCAACTTCAAAAAGAATTTAATGTTTTAAAACTAATTGACAGCTACCGAACTAGAGGGCATTTATTTACCAAAACAAATCCAGTTAGAGAAAGAAGGGTGTTTTCACCAAATTTAGCTATAGAAAACTTCGGATTATCACAAGCGGATTTAACAACCGTTTTTGATGCTGCAAAAATAGTTAATATGAAACCTAGCTCTTTAGCTGATATTATTAAACATTTAGAAAGTGTTTATTGTTCGTCTATTGGTGTGGAATTTATGTACATTAGAGAGCCTAAAGTACAAGATTGGATAAAAAACAGATTGGATATTAACGACAATCAGCCGAATTTTTCAGGTGATGTTAAGAAAAATATACTAAGAAAATTAAACGAAGCCGTTTCGTTTGAAACCTTTTTACATACAAAATACGTAGGTCAAAAAAGATTTTCATTAGAAGGTTGTGAGGCGGCTATTCCTGCACTAGATGCATTAATTGAAGCTGCTGCAGAAAAAGGAGTAGAACAATTTGTAATGGGAATGGCACACCGTGGTCGTTTAAATGTTTTAGCTAATATTTTTGGCAAAAACACACAAAATATTTTCTCTGAATTTGACGGAAAAGACTACGATGACGACATGTATTTTGATGGTGATGTAAAGTACCACTTAGGATTAACATCCGACCGAGTTACAGATTCAGGAAAAAAAATAAACTTAAATTTAGCACCAAATCCATCACACTTGGAAACCGTTGGTGCAGTTATTGAAGGAATAACAAGAGCCAAACAAGATCGCTATTTTTCTGATGATTTTTCAAAAGTTTTACCAATTGCTGTTCATGGTGATGCTGCCGTAGCTGGACAAGGTATTGTGTATGAAATTATACAAATGGCAAAATTAGACGGCTACAAAACAGGCGGAACCATTCACTTAGTTATTAATAACCAAGTTGGTTTTACTACAAATTATTTAGATGCTCGTTCTTCCACGTATTGTACAGATATTGCAAAAGTAACCTTGTCACCTGTGTTACACGTAAATGCTGATGATGCTGAAGCTGTAGTTCATGCCATGTTATTTGCTTTAGATTATCGAATGGAATTTGGAAGCGATGTATTTATCGATTTACTAGGATATAGAAAATATGGTCATAACGAAGGTGACGAACCTCGATTTACACAACCAAAATTATACAAAGCCATCGCAAAACATAAAAATCCCCGTGATATTTATGCAGAGAAATTAATAACTGAGGGAGTAATTGAAAGCACTTATGTTAAAACGTTAGAAGAAACTTACAAAGCAAAATTAGATGAAAATTTAGAAGAGTCACGTAAGAAAAGTTTAACCGTTATTACACCATTTATGCAAAATGAATGGAACGGTTTTGAACAAGTTTCAGATGATGTGATGCTATCAAAATTTGATACAAAATTTGATAAAAAGCAATTAACAACTATTGCTTCTACTATTACAGAACTGCCAAAAGATAAAAAATTCATTAGCAAAATTACGAAATTAATTGGCGACAGAAAAGCAATGTTCTTTGAAAAAGACCAATTGGATTGGGCAATGGGAGAATTGTTGGCGTATGGATCATTAATTAGTGAAGGATACGATGTTCGTATTTCTGGTCAAGATGTGGAAAGAGGAACTTTTTCCCACCGTCATGCCGTAATTAAAGTAGAAGAATCCGAAGAAGAAGTAGTTTTATTAAACGACATCAATAATAAAAAAGGGAACTTTTATATATACAATTCGCACCTTTCAGAATATGGTGTAGTTGGTTTTGAATATGGTTATGCCTTAGCCTCACCAAATACATTAACCATTTGGGAAGCACAATTTGGAGATTTCTCTAACGGAGCGCAAATTATGATTGACCAATACATTTCTGCAGGGGAAGACAAGTGGAACAACCAAAACGGATTGGTTTTCTTATTGCCTCATGGGTATGAAAACCAAGGTGCAGAACACTCTTCTGCTCGTATGGAACGTTATTTACAAATGTGTGCAAAACACAATATGTACATAGCAGACGTGACTACACCAGCCAATTTCTTCCACTTGATGAGAAGGCAAATGAAAACGAAATTCCGTAAACCGTTAATTGTGTTTTCTCCGAAAAGTTTATTGCGTCATCCACAAGCGGTTTCAAACGCAGATGAATTAGCAAACGGACAATTTCAAGAAATACTTGACGATCCGAATGTATCAGATAAAAAAGCGATTAAATCTTTAGTGTTTTGTACAGGAAAAGTATATTACGATATTATTGCCAAACGTGAAGAATTAGGAAGAAATGATGTAGCAGTAATTCGTTTTGAACAATTATTTCCATTAGCAACAGATCAAATTAAAGCGATTATAGATTCGTATCCAAATGTAGACGATTATGTTTGGGCACAAGAAGAACCAAAAAATATGGGTGCTTACGGCTATTTATTAATGAATTTCGATTTAGTAAAATTACGTTTAGCATCGCCAAAAGCATATAGTGCACCAGCAGCAGGAAGTTACGAACGTTCGAAAAAACGACAAGCAAACGCAATTGCTATGGTTTTTGATAAAAAATTATTTCAATAACAGTTATACAACATTAATATAATTTTAGGTAGCATTTTATCCTAAAACTAAAAACGAAAGAATATGATTTTAGAAATGAAAGTCCCATCACCGGGAGAATCTATTACCGAAGTTGAAATTGCAACTTGGTTAGTAA